>URBY01000028.1 GCA_900546245.1 uncultured Mycoplasmatota bacterium
ACCACATTTTGGTTCTTTTTATTTAGTGTGAACTTTAAAGGTATTATAATCAATTGAACTCTTTATTTTTTTATTCTACTGTAACAGACTTTGCTAAATTCTTTGGCTTATCAATATCACAATTTTTGTTTTTAGCAACATAATACGCAGTTAATTGAAGTGGTAATATTGTAAGAAGTGGTTGTAATAGTGGGTTAGTATCTGGAATAATAACTTTTTCATCATAGAAGTCACCATCTTTATTTAAACTATTTGTTGTAACATATATTACATTTGCACCTCTTGATTTAACTTCTTTTAAATTACTAATAGTTTTATCAGCAATTTTTTTATCAGTAACAATACCAAATATAGGAGTACCATCTTCAATTAAAGAAATAGTACCATGCTTAAGTTCTCCAGCAGCATATGCTTCACTATGTATATAAGAAATTTCTTTTAGTTTTAATGATCCTTCCATACATAATGCTTCATCTATACCACGACCAATAAAGAATATATTATCTTTATCATATATTTTGTCTGCTAAACTCTTATATTCATCTTTATTATTAAGTATTTCTTGCATTAATATTGGTAATCTATTTAAATCACTTAAGAATGTACTTACTTCATTTAATACATTTTTATTTTTACTTTTCTTTGCTAAACTATAAGCAAGGAACGAAAGAAGAGTAACTTGTGCTGAATAAGCCTTTGTAGTTGCAACTGCAATTTCAGAACCAGCTTTTGTATATAATACTTTAGATGTTTCTCTTGCAATAGAACTTCCATTAACATTTACAATACCAAGTGTATCGCATCCTTTTTCATTTGCAATTTTAACAGCTTCTAATGTATCAGCAGTTTCACCAGATTGTGATATAGCAATAACAAGTGTATCCTTATCAATAAATAATTTTTTATATCTAAATTCACTAGCAATTTCAACATTTACTGGTATATTACCATATTTTTCAATTAAATGTTTACCAATTAAACCAGCATGCATTGCGCTTCCACAAGCAACTATAGTAACATTTTTATATTTTGATAAATCAGGCATACCTTTAATAACATCTTTGCTATCATCATCAATATATTCATTCATCATTTTTTTAGTTACTTCAGGTTGTTCATGGATTTCTTTTTCCATATATTTTTCATAACCATTTTTATCTATATCTTTAGCGCTTCCTTCAAATTCTTTAATATCTTTATTTACAATATTATTATTTTTATCATATACATCTATATTGTTACTTTCTAGAGCGGCAAATTCACCATCTTCAAGAACAATATACTTATTTGTAAAATCAAGTATAGCAGGTACATCAGATGCTATATAATTTTCATCATTTCCTGTACCTATAATTAAAGGACTATTTTTCTTAACTGCATATAATTTGTCAAGTTCATCATCACATATAACTCCAAGAGCATATGATCCTTTTGTTTCTTCTTTAAATCTTTTAATTGCATCTACCATGTTTCCTGTTTCTTTATATAAATAATCTAAAAGAGCAGAAGCAGTTTCTGTATCAGTATCAGATTTAAATTCATATCCAAAACTTTCTAATTTTTTTCTAAGTTCTATATAATTTTCTATTATTCCATTATGAACAATAGTAATTTTTCCACTTTTATGTGGATGAGAATTCTTTTTATTAGGTTCACCATGAGTTGCCCATCTAGTATGTCCAATAGCAATATTGCTTTTCTCATCAAAATTTATTTCATCTTTTAAGTTTTTAATTCTACCTTTTTCTTTTTGAATAACAACTTCATTATCATTTACATATGCAATACCAGATGAGTCATAACCTCTATATTCAAGTCTTTCAAGACCTTTTATAACAGCATCTTTTGCCTTTTTATTCTTCCCTATATATCCAACAATTCCACACATTTTTATTATCTCACTTTCTTTTTTGTAATTTTGTTTGTGATATATATTTTGTTATAATCTTAATTTTATTTTTTGTTATATATCTAACGAATAAAATTTTATCCGTGATAGAATCCGCCGAAATTTCGATAACTATCAATCCTCGTCACCAATTTAATGGTCTGGCGCTTATTATTATGTTTACCTCCCTTTATCATAATAACTATAATCATTATATCAAAAAATCAAAATAATGTTAAAATAATTTTTTTAATATTTATATTTGATTGTAATTGTGGTAATATAATTATAGAGGTGTAAGTATGAAAAAGAAAGTCACTATATCATTGGTAATTGTATTTATGATACTTAGCGCAATAACATTTATTTTAACTAAAATATATAATAATAAATATAATGTTTTAATTGATTATGTGAATCCAAAAATAAAAAGTACAAAAGAAGAAATAAAAAGTAATACAAATAAATTAAATGAAATAAAAGAAAAAAATGATAGTAAGCAAAAAGTACAAGACAATATGAATAAATATATTGGTGAACTTGAAAATAGGATAAAAACTTATGAAAAATAAAAAAATAATAATTTTGGTATTACTTTTTATATCATTTTGTTTTTTATTATTTTGTTTACTTAATTTTTATAAATTATATGATAGCAAAATAAAAGTATATGAAAAACAAAAGAGCATATATGAAAATTTAAAAAAAGAAAATAATAAACTAAAAATAGAAATTACTAATGAAACAAAAAGAGGAGAAAAACTAGAAGATAATTATAAGTCGTTAAATGAAAAGAAAGAATCTTTAGAAAAAGTTATAAATGAGAAAGAAGCAGAAAAAGAAAAAGAAGCAAAAGAACAAAATCAAGATTATACTAAAAAAGTAACAGGTAAAGTAATTTATTTAACTTTTGATGATGGACCATCAAATTATACAGAAGATATATTGAATACACTTGATAAATATGATGTAAAAGCAACATTTTTTGTTACATGTTCTGGTAGTCTAGATAAATATGCTAAAAATATAATTGAAAAAGGTCATACATTAGGACTTCATACATGTACACATAGGTATAATATTATTTATTCATCTGAAGAAAATTATTTTAATGATTTAAATTCTATTAGTAATAAAGTGGAAGAATTAACTGGTTATAAAAGTAAATATATTCGTTTTCCTGGTGGATCTAGTAATACAATAAGCAGATTTAATAAAGGCATTATGACAAGGCTTACTCAAAAAGTAACAGAAGATGGATATAAGTATTATGACTGGAATATAGATTCTGGTGATGCTGCTGGAGCAGATAAAGAGGGTGTATATAATAATGTTATTAGTGCATTAAAAAACCATAATTATAGTACTAATATGGTTTTAATGCATGATATAAAAGTTTCTACTAAAGATGCCTTAGATGGTATTATAAAAGATGCCTTAGATATGGGATATACATTTTCTAATATAAATGATTACACGAATGAGGTTCATCATAGAATTAATAATTAAAGATTCATAATATCATTAAATAAATTTAACGTTTTATGTTTCTTTTTAGAAACTAATGTTAAATATTCATAGGTATAAAAATCAAGATCTAATCCTAATTTTAATCTTTCTATTTGTGAAGATGGAATAGAAAATTCTTTAAATTCATCAATATATTTAGTGAGGCTAGCACTGATTTTTAAATCTCTATTTATATAGTTATACAAATCTAGAAAATTTTCATATGGAGTCGAAAATTTTCTTTTATTATGCACATTTTTATATCTCCTTAATATTGTTTGAGCAATTAACATATTAAATTTTTCAATATTAGCGTTTATCTCATCTATATTAAGTCCATTTATAAAATTTAAAGTATTGATAAATGAATTAATATCTGCATCATATTCAGAAAAGAAGAAATCGTGGTATTTATCATAAGTTTCTCTGTTTTTAAAAGTAAAAATATTATCTATCAATAATAAAGTTTTTAAAAGTAATGCATACCTTAATTTTAAATAATCAGTATCATCTTTTGATTCTGATATAATTTTAGCTTGACTTACATGTTCTAATTCATGATTAATTATATATAAATTATAAATATTAACGTTATTTTGATCATTAATGATACCTGTTTTTTGTTCTTTTCTTGTAATCATATTTTCAATATTATTATCACTTTTATATAAAATATCATTTAAATTAATTGTTATACATTCTTTTTGCATATTATATTCATTAATGCCATCTTTATCAAAATTAACTCTTTTAATGATATTTTCTAAACCTCTTTTTTTAATTTCAGCTTTTATGTATTCTAAAAATATAACTTCATCTATAAATGATTTATCTAAAAAATTTTCTTTAATCATAAAAATCACCTGATCAATAATTTGTATATTATTATATCTATTTTTATAAAAAAATCTATAAAAAATGTAACAGTTATGACAAATTTATTTATATAACCTATAAAGATATTTGTATTTTCAAAAAAATATGATATAATAGCAGAGGTTAAAAACGAGGAGTGAAGTAAAATGAAAATAAGAAACATAGCAATAATTGCGCACGTTGACCATGGTAAAACAACGCTTGTAGATCAATTATTAAAACAATCTGGTACATTTAGAGATAATGAAGAAGTAAATGAAAGAGCAATGGACTCAAATGATATTGAAAGAGAAAGAGGAATAACTATACTTGCTAAACCAACTGCAATCAACTATAAAGATTATAGAATTAATATTCTAGATACTCCAGGTCACGCTGACTTTGGTGGTGAAGTAGAAAGAATTATGCATATGGTTGATGGTGTACTTTTAGTAGTAGATGCTTATGAAGGTGTTATGCCACAAACTAAGTTCGTACTTAAAAAAGCAATGGAAGCAGGTTTAAAACCAATAGTTGTTGTAAATAAAATAGATAAACCAGCTGCTAGACCTGCAGAAGTTATTGATGAAATATTAGAATTATTAATAGAACTTGATGCTAATGAAGAACAATTAGAATTCCCAGTTGTATATACATCTGCAATTAATGGAACATCTAGTATGGATCCTGATGTAAGTACACAAGAAAAAACAATGGATAACATATTTAATTTAATTATAAATGAAGTACCAGAACCATGTATGGATAGTGAAAGTCCACTTCAATTCCAACCAGCATTATTAGATTATAATGATTATGTAGGTAGAATTGGTGTAGGTAGAATAGCACGTGGAACAATGAAATTAAATGAAATGGTATCATGTGTTAGATTAGATGGAAGTATTAAAAAGTTTAGAATACAAAAAATATATGGTTATTTAGGTCTTAAAAGAATAGAAGTACAAGAAGCAAAAGCAGGAGATATAGTTGCTATCGCTGGTCTTCCAGACTTAGAAGTTGGAGAAACAATATGCACAGAAGGCAAGGAAGAAGCACTTCCACATTTAAGAATAGACGAACCAACACTTCAAATGACTTTTGGAGTTAATTCATCACCATTCGCAGGTAAAGAAGGTAAATTTGTAACTGCTTCTAAAATAGAAGAAAGACTTAGAAAACAATCTGAAAGTGATGTATCATTAAAGATTGAGCCAAATGATTCAGAAAGTTGGATAGTTTCTGGTAGAGGAGAACTTCATTTATCAATATTAATTGAAAATATGAGAAGAGAAGGATTTGAACTTCAAGTATCAAAACCAGAAGTAATATTAAGAGAAGTTGATGGTAAAATTTGTGAACCATATGAAGATGTACAAATAGAAGTACCAGAAGAAAATGTTGGACCAGTTATTGAAGCTTTAGGTAAAAGAGGCGGAACAATGGAAAGTATGACTAATTTACCAGGATTAGTTAAATTAAATTATATAGTTCCATCAAGAGGTTTAATTGGATTTACAACAGACTTTATGACAATGACAAAAGGTTATGGAATACTTAATCATACATTTAGAGAATATTTACCAAAAGCAGATGCTGAAGTTGGTGAAAGAAGCTTAGGTGTTTTAGTTTCTATGGAAAATGGTAAAACAACTGCTTATGCACTTGGTGCATTAGAAGATAGAGGAGTTATGTTTGTTGAACCAGGTGTAGATGTTTATGAAGGTATGATTGTTGGTGAAAATAATAGAGAAAATGACCTTGCAGTAAATGTTGTTAAAGGTAAAAACTTAACAAATACAAGAAGTGCAGGTAAAGATCACACTGTGGTACTTAAGAAAACAAGACCTATAACTTTAGAATATGCTCTAGAATACATAAATACTGATGAACTCGTTGAAGTAACACCAGTAAACTTTAGAATGAGAAAGAGAATTCTTAATACTGAAGAAAGAAAAAAATTCGATGCAAGAAATAAATAATACCATTTAGGTATTTTTTTCTTATTTTGTTTATGATATACTTAAGTAGTGAGGTAAATTATGAAAAATTTGTTTAGTCAATTAATAAAATTTGGACTAGTAGGTGGAATTGCTTTTCTAATAGATTATGGAATAATGGTATTCTTAACAGAAGTATTTAAAATTCCATCATTAATATCCGCAGCAATATCATTTACAGTATCAGTTATATTTAATTATATATCAAGTGTAAAATGGGTATTTGATGTAGATAAGGAAAAAAATAGTAAAACTAAAGAACTTGTGGTATTTATTTTATTGAGTATAGTTGGCCTTGGAATAAATGAACTTATTATGTGGATTATGGATAAAGAATTTGGAATATATTATATGATTTCAAAAATAGTCGCAACAATAGTAGTAATGTGTTATAATTTTATAACAAGAAAATTATTTTTAGAAAAAAAGGCAGGAAGAAGTATATATGAAAAAAGATAGTAAAAAAATAGCAGTATTGATTCCATGTTATAATGAATCAAAAACAATAGAAAAAGTAATAAAAGATTATAAAGAAGTATTACCAGAAGCAGATATTTATGTTTATGATAATAATAGTAGTGATGGAACTGATGAAATAGCAAGAAAAGCAGGAGCAATTGTAAAATATGAATATCGTCAAGGAAAAGGTAATGTAATTAGAAGTATGTTTAAAGATATAGATGCTGATTGCTATCTTATGATTGATGGAGATGATACATATCCTAAAGAAAATGCTAGAGAAATGTGTGATCTTGTATTAAATAAAGGTGCGGACATGGTAGTAGGTGATAGATTATCATCAACATATTTTACAGAAAATAAAAGACCATTTCATAATGTAGGAAATAGACTTGTTAGATGGCTTATTAATTCTTTATTTAAAGGTCATATAAATGATATAATGACAGGTTATAGAGCGTTTAGTTATGAGTTTGTAAAAACATTTCCAGTACTATCAAAAGGTTTTGAAATAGAAAATGAAATGACTATTCATGCGCTTGATAAAAATATGTATATAGAAGAAATACCAGTTGAGTATAGAGATAGACCAGAAGGATCAGTATCTAAACTTAATACATATAGTGATGGTTTTAAAGTTTTAAAAACAATCGCAAGATTATTTAAAGAATATAAACCAATGATTTTCTTTGGACTTATAAGTTTATTATTTTTTATAATATCTGTAATATTTGGTATTCCAGTATTCCATGATTATTTTAAAACAGGTTTAGTAGAAAGATTCCCAACGTTAATATTTTCAGGATTTATGTTAATGGTTTCTCTTATAATGTTTACAATAGGGGTTATATTAGAAGTAGTTGCTAAAAAGCATAGACAATTGTTTGAATTATTCCTAATAAATACTAAAAATACCAAATAGGTATTTTTTTCTTAAAAAATTTGACTGATTTAAATTTTTCTGATAGAATACTAAGCCAAAAGAAGGGGATTTATATGAAAAAAATATTAAATTATTTATTATGGTTACCATTTGCGGTATCAATTAGTTCTTTTGTCTTATATTTTGTAACTGCAGTAAAAATAAAATTAAAGAATACATTTGTTACTGAAAGTATACAAAATACTTTAAAGATGTATTTAATTATAGGATTAATATCATTATTTATTGGTTTATTAATTGTATTTGTTAAGAAGGTAATTAAATTATTTAAAACTGATAATAATGTTAAAGAAATAAAGACTATTAAAAATGAAAAAAATGATGATAAAAATATTTTTATGTTAAAAATAGTTAATCCAGTTTTTTCTGATAATAAAATAATAGGTACTTTAGAAGAAACAGATCAACATATAGAAGTATATATAGAAAAAAAGAAAAAAACAGATGTAAATTTTGATACAGTATCATGCCCTGAATGTTCAGGTTTAATATCAAAAGATGCTGCTATATGTCCACATTGTGGAGTATTATTTGATGAAAAAATAATTAATATAGTAAATGATAATAAAAAGAAATTACAAAAGAAAAATAAAAAATTTAGTTTAAAAAAATTCATTTTAGACACATTATTAATTTTATTATTTATGGTTTTAACATTTCTAGTTGTTAATTTATTAATAAATAAAAGTGCAGAAAATTATAATAATGTAAATGGTACTAATGTAGTAAGTGAGAAGTAAAAAAATTACTTCTTTTTTTATTTAATTTGATTGTTTTATACTGTTAACTATGAGATAATATGCTTGGAACATTTAGTTGTTTGAGTGTCTACCTCTAATCTTTTAAGAGAGGAGGTTTGATAAAAATGAAAAAAAGAACTTTTATCATTAAAGTCCTTAGATACATTTCTATCATTTTATTACTCCTTACCATATTGGTATTAGTATTAAAAATATAAGACACTCAAAACCTGAGTGCCTAACCTAATTAATGGGTGACATTCACTAACCAAAATAAATGTTCCCTTTTTTATTTTATGCAAGATTTCTTGCTTGTATTCATTGTAACATATAATTTTTTTTATGTCAAAATTAAATAAGAGGATTTTCTATATCAGATACTGTTAGACTTTGTTCATTTTTATTTAAATATGAAACAAAAAGTATAACTATTGCGCTTATAAGAGTTAATACATTTGTGCTTAATAGAAGTGAACTTTTATATTTTGCAACTGCATTATTTTTTTCATTTATATAATTTTTATAACCAACATACAAACTAGTAACAACTACAACTAGTATTACAATTCTATTATAAAAAGAAATATTTAAAGCTTCTTTGTTTGTAAATAATTTCTTTCTATTTGTTACAGTTAATTTTTCATTATATGTGATTAAAAGGGACACAATTGATGCGATTATAAAAATAGAAGATGATATTAATTGTAGGTCAAGAAGAAAAACTTCTTCTTTTTTATTAGTATTTTCTTTCATATTTAATTATATTCAAAGTAAATATAGGTTATTTATACTTGTTTGATTTAAGATATTGTTATATAATTATTAAAGAAAGTAGGTATCAATTTGAAAGAGAAGAAGAAAAAAAATACATTTGCGAAAAATGTATTAATGTTAATGTTTTCGCAAGTTTTAATAAAATTATTAGGTCTTATATATAGACTTGCAATTACAAATGTAAAAGGATTTGGTGATGTAGGTAATGGTTATTACTCTGCAGGATATCAGGTATATGCAGTACTTTTAATAATATCATCTCAAGGTATTCCAGGTGCTGTATCAAAACTAGTATCTAATAAAGTTGCTAAAGGTAAATATAATGAAGCACATAGAGTATTTAAAGTATCTATGGTGGTATTTGGAATAATTGGTTTTATAGCATCATTACTTTTACTTTTATCTGCAAATTTTGTATCATCAAAAATATTAAATGTTCCAGATGTATCTTATGTATTAAAAGTTTTATCTCCAGCAATATTCTTTGTATGTGTATCAGCAGTTATAAGAGGTTATTTTGCAGGACTTGGAACAATGAAAGCATCAAGTGTTTCACAAGCACTAGAACAATTCTTTAATTGTGTTCTTACAATAACATTTGTTTATGCATTAGTAGGAAAAGAACCATATATAATGGCTGCAGGTGGTAATTTATCAACAACACTTGCAATACTAATTTCATTCTCATACTTAATTGTATTCTATAAAAAGAATATTAAAGAGTGGAGAGAAGAGTCAGACGATGTAGTTATAACAACAAAAGAAGAAAATAAAAAAATGGTTAAAATGATAATTGCAACTGCTATTCCTTTAACAGTAGGTTCTGTAATAAGTGTTGTTACAAGTTTTATTGATACTGTAACAGTTAGTAATTGTATACAGATTGCATATTCTGGAATACTAAAAAGTAAAATACTTCTAGAAAAAGAAGCAATGAGATTAACAGGTATCTTATCTAAAGTTGATACACTTGTAAATCTTCCACTTGCTGTAAATTTATCATTTTATTCAGCATTAATACCAGAAATAACAGCAGCTATATCTAAAAAAGATTTTAAGTCTGCATCTAAAAAAATATCATTTTCAATAAGTTCATCATTACTTATTTTAATACCATGTGCAATTGGATTTATAGTACTTGCAGATTCAATACTAAAAATGCTTTATCCAAATGCATCAGATGGTGCGCATATCCTTCAAATAGCAGCTGTAACTATGGTATTTGTTGGTATAAATCATACAATACAAGGTTCTTTATTTGGACTTGGAAAAATGTATACACCAGCACTTGCACTTTTAATAGGATGTGTAATTAAGATAGGACTTAACTTAGTTTTAATAACTAATCCAAACATAAATATATATGGTGCGGTAATAAGCTCATTTATATGTCAATTTGTAGTATTTATGATTGTATATATAACAATGAAAAGAAATATTAAAGTTAAATTTGAACCTGTAAAACATATTATAAAACCATTACTTGCAGGTTTAATAATGGGTGCCGTAATATTCTTCATAAATTATTTATTTAATGGAGTTATAAGAAACAGTATTCTTACAATTATTAATATTATGATTGGTGCGGTAGTTTATTTAATTTCAGTATTCGCACTTAAAATACTTAGTAAAGATGAAATATTAATGCTTCCTAAGGGAGAAAAAATATATAATTTACTTGTTAAATTAAAATTTTATAAATAGGAGATTTACATGAACGAACTTATAATAAATAAAAATGATTTAGTACACAATATAAATATAATAAAAAATTATGAGAAAGAAAAAAATTATACTATTTTTGCAGTAGTAAAAGGTAATGCATATGGCCTTGGAGTAAATGAATTTACTAAAGTACTTATAGATAATGGTATAAATAATTTTGCGGTAGCGTCATCTACTGAAGCCATTAATTTAAGAAAAAATATAAAAGAAAAAATATTATTACTTACGCCATATATAAATGAAGAAATATTAAGTAATCTTATAAAAAATGATATTACATTAACTATTGATTCAGTAAAAGGTGCAAGGTTAGTAAATGAAATATCTAAAAAGTTAAACAAAAAAGTATATGCACATATAAAAATAGATACAGGATTATCTAGATATGGATTTGATTATAAAAATTATAAAGAAATAATAAATATGATAAAAGAAAATGAAAATATAATATTTGAAGGAATTTATTCACATTTTTCAAATTCACTTGCGAGTGATAATTCATTTAGTAATATTCAATATGAAAGACTTATTAATGTAATAGAAAAGATAGAAAAAGAAAAAATTACATTCAAATATAAACATATATGTAATTCATCAGGATTCTTTAAATATAAAGATAAACATTTAAATGCAGCAAGAGTAGGATCAGCATTTTCTGGATGCGCAACAGGAATAAAAACAGACTTAAAAAAGATTGGATTATTTCATACAAAATTAACAAAGGTAAGAAATATTAAAAAAGGCGATTATGTTGGATATGCTAATTCTTATATTGCGAAAAAAGATATGAAGATAGGAATATTAGAGACTGGTTATTATGATGGTGTAGGACTTGAACTTATTACTCAAAGATTTAAGTTTAAAAGTAGATTAAAAAATGCTCTATTATCATTAAAGTCATTAATAAAAGGTGATAATATGGCTCTTAATATAGATGGAAAAATTATAAATGTAATTGGTCAAATAGGAATGCATGATGTAGTTATAGATATTACAGGTTTAGATTATAAAGAAGATGACGATATATATTTCTATTATAGACCAGTATATATAAATGAAAATGTAAAAAGGGTTTATAAGTAAAGGGTGGTTATTTATGAAAAGATTATATTTTATTTTAGTACTTTGGATAGGAAAATTTGGTAATGTTTTATGTAAAATATTTCATAAATCAGGAACAATGATTTCTGGTAAAGTAGCAGTTAAATTACAAAAGAATTTTGTTAAATATTTTAGAAATATTGATTATGATAAGGTTATATTTATAACAGGAACAAATGGTAAATCAACAACAACTAATCTTGTTAGTCATACAGTTAAAATGGCAGGTAAAAAGGTTGCGACTAATACAGAGGGTGCAAATATGATGAGTGGTGTTGCAACAACACTTATTAAAAATTCTAGCCTTTTTGGTAAATTTAATAAAGAATTTTTAATACTAGAAATAGATGAAAGAAGTCTAAGAAACATATTTAAAGTATTACCTGCTAAAAACTTATGTATAACAAACTTACAAAAAGACCAAGTACAAAGAAATGGTGATCCAGATTTTATTTATCAAATGTTTAAAGGTGCGTTAAATAAAGATGTTACATTATTTGTTAATAATGAAGAACCAAGAAGTAGATCATTAGAAGACTATGTAGGTAAAGTTGTATATTATAGTATGGAAAAAAATTCAAAGACATTTACAAAAGATGACTTCTATACTGTTACACTAGCATGTCCTAAGTGTAGTCATAAGATTAATTATGAATATTATAATATAGAAAATATAGGTAAATTTCATTGCACTAATTGTGATTATAAAAGTGTTAAAAAAGCAAATACTACAGTAAGAGAAATAGATTTTGAAAATCATACATTTAGATGTTCAGGAAATACTTATAAAGTAACATATATGAATCCATTTTATGTATATAACTATGCACTTGCAATCGCAATATGTAAAAAATATAATATAGGTTATGAAGATATTCAAAAAGGTTTTGAAACATTTAAAAATCCAGCGGATAGAAGAGAAGTTTATCATTATAAGGGTAAGACTATTCATTACCTAAGAATAAAGCAAGAAAATCCAGAAACAATGCAAAATGCATTAGATACAATTGCTAGAGATAATACTAAAAAAGCAATATTTATGGGATTATATGAGATAAAAGATTTTCCACCAGCATATACAAATACATTTTATTTCTTTGATTGTGACTTTAAGAAATGTGTTAGTGATTTAGTAGAAGAATATGTATGCTTTTCAAAGACAGTTGCATATGATACAGCAAATAGAATGATATATGCAGGAGCAAAAGAAAATAAAATTAAAGTATATGATGTAGAAGATGACTTTGATTTAATATTTGAGAATTTAGATAAATTAAAAACAGATAATATCTATATAATAACAGGTATGAAACCATATAAAAAAATAAAAGAATTCTTTAAAAAAGGTGATAACAATGAGTAATATAGTAAATGTAGCGTGGATGTATCCTGATATACTTAATTTACATGGTGAAAGAGGTAATGCAAAAGCATTTGAACTTGTAAGTAAAAAAATGGGTGTTAAACTTAATATTGATAGGATAGATGATATAGATTCAAATATAAATTATGAAAACTATGATATTTTACTTTTTAATGCTGGTGAATTAAAACATATTGAAAAGGTAAAAGAAAAATTAGAAAATGATATAGATAAAATAAAAGAATATATAAAAAATAATAAAATAATATTTGTAACAGGTACAACAGGAGCTTTATTTGCGCATAATATAGATAGATTAGATGGTAGTTCTTTTAATGGATTAAATCTTCTTGATATGGATGTAAAAGAAAAAAATATGGTACTTGGTGATGATTTATATTATAAATTTGAAAAAATGGAAATAATGTCATCACAAATACAAATGATAGATATTACTTTAAATAAAGCAAAAGAGTTTGGAAAAATAATATATGGTTATGGTAATAATGGAAAGAATGAAGGCGCTAGAAATAAAAATTTATTATTTACAAATGCACTTGGTCCAGTACTTGTAAAAAATCCATGGCTTACTGAATATTTAATTAATTTAGCATTAAAAAATAAAGGACTAAAAGAAATAAATAAAAAGATAGATTTTGATTTGGAATTAAAATCTTTAGAAAGTGCTAAAGATTTTATAAATAAAAAAATAGAAAAAGAAAGAGGTAATGAATAATGAAGAAAAAGGGTGTTGTAATATCATTAATAGTTGTAATTGCTCTATTAATGGCTTTAATTATTGTATCTATGTTTAGCAAAGATTCAAAAAGTGATGATAAAAAAAATGATAATAAAACTGAAAATGAAGTACTAGAAAATATTGATCAAAAAATATATTTTGGTGAAATATTAAAATATTTATATTTAGATGATGATAAATATATTTTATTTTCACAAGATACAAATGGTGGAATAGTTATTAGTTCAAGTGTAGATAGTAATACAGCAAAAATAAATACAGAAAACTATACTACAATGAAAGCAATAGGAAGTAAAGTTGATGGTAATAATGTAACTATTGGTATTTTAATGTCAGATGTAAACGAAAATACTAAGGCATATATAATAAATATTGATAAGAAAAGTTTAAATAAAGAAATAACTAGTAATTCAAGTGTTGCACTTAATAATATAAGTAATTCAATATTACCAGTTAATTTTGATAAAGCTATTAACTTTATCGGTATTTATAAAAAAGATAAAAAAGAAAATATCATGTTAGTTAGTGATAGTGAATTTTATCTAGTAAATAATAAAGGAGAAACATCATTATTGGATTTGGGAGAAAGTGAAAAATAACACTTTTTTCTTTTTAAAAAATATTTATGGTTGTAATTTTAATGTTCATATAGTAAAATATAATAAGTAAAAAAAGGAGTGTTAATATGGGAAGAGCATATGAAGTTAGAAAGGCATCAATTCAAAAAACGGGAGCAGCTAAAGCAAAATTATATTCAAATTTTGCAAAAGAAATTTATTTAGCAGCTAAACAAGGTGGAACAAGTGTTGATGCAAATGCAAGTTTAAAAAGATTAGTAGAAAAAGCTAAAAAGAGTCAAGTACCAGCAGATATAATTAATAGAGCAATTGATAAAGTTAATAATGGTGCTGATGAAAGTTATACATCTTGTAGATATGAAGGATTTGGTCCAGGAGCATCTACTTTAATAGTTGATTGTCTAACAGATAATGTAAATAGAACTGTAGGTTTAGTTAGAGCGGCATTTACTAAATGTAAAAGTAAATTAGGTGTAGAAAATTCAGTATCACATTTTTATGAAAATTTGTCAGTAGTTGGATTTAAAGGTATGAGTGAAGAAGAAGCATTAGATGCTTGTTTAATGGATGATGTAGATATTAAAGATATTGAAACAGATAATGATTTAACTATTATTTATGGTGATCCAAAGGATTTACATAAAATAAAAGAAGCTTTAAGAAAAGTAAAAAATGATATAGAATTTGAAATTGATGAAATAAGTATGCTTCCACTTGATAAAGTAAAATTAGAAGGTGAAGAACTTGAAATGTTTAATAAACTTTTATCAATGCTTGATGATGTAGAAGATGTTCAAGAAGTATACCATAATGTAGAACTATAATTAGTTCTTTTTTTTGTAAAGTAAGTAATAAATTTAAGAAAAGTACTTGCAAGAAAAAATAGAAGATGATAAACTTAAACATAGGATAAGGCTAGTCAGAATAAGGCTAGTCAGAATAAGGCTAGTCAGAATAAGGCTAG
>URBY01000029.1 GCA_900546245.1 uncultured Mycoplasmatota bacterium
TCTTTCCCTACACGACGCTCTTCCGATCTGCCGTGGGTATAGGACTGGATCTTTGTCCGGTAGTTGTTATTATCCAGGTTAATGCTCATGGATTTCTTCGCAAACACAACCGGTACATGGAACTCTCTTGCCGCAATAGCAGCGATTCCGATGCCGCTGGCTTCGATGGTCAGAATCTTGTTGATAGGACAGTCTGCAAACAGGCGCTTCCACTCCTGTGCCATCCGCTCAAACAGGTCAATGTCCATCTGATGGTTGATAAAGCTGTCTACTTTCAGCACATTTCCTTCCCGCACAATCCCGTCTTTTCGAATCCGTTCTTCTAATTCCTTCATGGTAAGCTGCTCCTTTTTTTGTTTTCTTAACAGAATCCATTTCTTCTAATTTATCCATAATTTCTAATTTATTTTTATTATTGAATAAAACAATTATAACAGTAGCAACCGCAACAAATAATAGATTTACAATAATTATAAGTGCTGTTGTATCTGATGATTTTGTTGCAACCTCTTCTGAATTATCAGAACTTTCTGCTAATTTTTGCATAACATCATATTCATTTTTTGAATCATATTGTTTTTTTATTGCTTCTTTTATTTCATCATTATAACTTTCTGCATATCCTGCGAAAACCTTATCACCAATAACTATATAAGGTACTCCTTCAGCCTTTTGACCTAATAAATTACCTACTTTATCCATTAATTCTGCATTATCATTATCATACCAAACTTCATATGATACAACTTTAAAATATTTACCATAATCATCAACAATACTATTTAAATATGTTAAGAATTTCTTACAGTAAGCACAACCCTTTCCTCTAAATAAATATATAATTGCTTGATCATCTGTTTCTTTATAATTAGAAAAATCATGATCAATTTCTTCTTCTTTTAGTGCTTCATCTAAATTAAGAGTTTTGTATTCTTTTTCTTCTGCATTAACACTAAAAGGAATAAAACACAATACTGAAATTAATATTGCTAAAAATACTTTCTTCATTTCTATTACCTCCACTATTACATTATATCATCTAAGCAATGATTTTTGAAGACAAAATACTACATTTTTTTCATTTTTACATATAATGAATACCGATACTTTTATATATTTTTATTGCATTTGGAAGATTAAAAAGTTTAGTAAATATTAGATTATAAAATTCATCTGCTAAAAAGATAGAACATATACTTATTGTAACAATTAAAAATACCTTTTTATTTGATTTACTTGCTACACGAAAACAAAATGGTACAATAACGTACATTAAAAGTAAAGCAGATAATGCAAAAAACATTACACTTCTAAGACATACAAATCCATTAATATTTCCAAAGTTTAATATTTCCGTATTATAATCCCAATATCTAAGCCCATCACCTATAATATAAATTCCAAGGCCTGAAAAATACTCTAATAATCCAGTTGAAATAACACTTATTAAAAATACCTTTAATGGACTTTTTCTATATTTATATGTAAGAATATATATCATAACTGAACCTGTCGCATATATATTTATCCAAGGAAGAAAATTTCCTCCCCTATAATAAAATTCTTTCATACCACCATTAAAAAAATAAAAGAAATATTCATATAAAAAACCAAATACACCACCTATTACTATAATCATACAAAAAATGCCAAGCATTGTTTTTTTATCAAATGAATGATTCTTTTCTAAATAATCTTTATACATCATAACTACTCCTATTATATAAATTATTCTAACATATATTTATGCAAAATAAAAGAAATTTGTTATTCTGCATTTACTTATTCTTTACTTAGGATTTCATCTTTTTTTTCCTTTGTTATTTTTTTATATTGAACCATTTTATCTAAGACTTGTTTTTGTCTTTCTTTTGCGAGTTTTAAATTTTCTTTTGGATTATATACTGATGGAGCATTTGGAATACCCGCTAAAAGTGTTGCTTCACTATCGGTCATATCTTTAGCATCTTTATTAAAATATCCTTTACTTGCTTCACTTACTGTATAATAACCATTACCAAAATAAGATGTATTTAAATATAATTCAAGTATCTCGTTTTTTGTATAATTTTTTTCTAAATCAAGAGTCACAAATACCTCTGCAATTTTTCTTTTTAAATCTTTTTCTTGAGTAAAATACATATTTTTTGATAATTGTTCTGTTATTGTGCTTCCACCTTCTAAAAACTTTTTAGCTTCTATATCATGTAAAAATGCACGAACTATTGATGTAACGCTTACTCCATGATGCTTATAAAATTTATGATCTTCAATTGAAATAACTGCATTAAGATATATTTTTGGCATATCAGTTATTTTTGTATAATTTTCTTTATTTTGAATTTTTTCTACTTTTTCACTCAATGGTGTTTTATCTATTGCATCCTTATACATTTTATATCCACTAACTGTAAAATATATACAAAATAATACTAAAAAAAGTAATATTATAAACAAAATTTTCTTTATTATTTTCATTTTTACCACTTAACTTTCTAATACAATTTTAATATATAATTATTTTTTTGTCATTTGTTTAATATTACTTAATATTACATTTTTGGAATTTAATACACATAATTTACACATTTAATTTTGAAATAACATTTTCTAAATTTTCATGTATTACTAAAGTAGCATATTCATCTAATGGCGTATCATTTTCATTTATTATAATTAAATTTTTTCCACTAAAATTTCTAACTAAACTTGCGGCTGGTTCTACTGTTAATGAAGAGCCTAATACAATTAAAGTATCTGCATTATTTATGTAATATATAGCCTTTTCAAAATCATCATTTAACATTTCACCATATAAAACAACATATGGTTTTATTATGCCTTTGCAGTCACAATAAGGAACACCTTCACTATTAAAAATATATTCTGCACTATATTCTTTACCACATTTTGCACAGTAATTTTTATATATAGTACCATGTATTTCAAGTACATTTTTTGTGCCCGACTTCTTATCTAGTCCATCAATATTTTGAGTAACAACTGCTTTTAGTTTTCCATTTTTTTCTAACTTTGTTAAATATTTATGAACAATATTTGGCTCCTTATCTAAAACATTCATATTTGATTTATAAAATTTATAAAAAGTATTTGGTTCTAAAAAAAAGCATCTTGAACTTAAATAATACTCTGCACTATGTTCAAATTTTTCCTTATATAAACCATTTTTACCTCTAAAATCTTTTATGCCACTAAGAGTTGAAACTCCAGCCCCAGTAAAAGCAACTATATTATTTGAATTATTTATTATTTCTTTTAATTTTTCTATTTTTTCCATAATCTTTTCACCATAATAATTATATCACTACAAAAGAAAAATACTAATAAAAATTAGCATCTTACTTAAATGTATTTTATTTATCTAATTCCTCAATTGAATATGTAGTATAACCTTCATATTCGTAACTTACATCTATACCTTTCATATAAACAGTCCTATCATTAATTTTATCTGTCAATGCAGATTTCAATAACAATTTTATTTCAGTATCCTTTATCGGACTTCTTTCCATCGCAAGTAAATAATCTTCTTTATCAATCTTACTCCAATCAACAACTTTATTTATTTCTTTCTTTAATATCATATCAAGCCAAATTCGTGTGCTTCTACCATTTCCTTCTCTAAAAGGATGGGCTATATTCATTTCAATATACTTTTTTATTATATCATCAAATGTTTTTTGAGGCATTTCATCTATTTTAGATAAAACATCTTCTAAATATAATGCTGATGCAAATCTAAAATTACCTTTTGATATATTTTCTTTTCTTATTTTACCAGCAAATTCATAAATATCACTAAATAAATAATTATGTATTTTAGATAATCCATTAAAAGTTCCTACTTCGAATTCATTAATTTTATTTGTATCAAATAATTCTAGTGCTTTTAATTTTGTAATACGTTCTTCTTCTTTTGATAACTCAATTTCATTAGTAATACCAAGTTTATTTTCTAACATTCTGTCACCTCATTAACTATTAATATTATATCATATTTCTAATTTTTTCTAAAGAAAAATACTAATAAAAATTAGTACTTTATTTTGCAGTAAATCCACCATCTATAGGAATAATTGCACCTGTTATAAATGATGCATCATCACTTAATAAATAACATATTAAATTTGCTATTTCTGTATCTTTTCCAAGTCTTCCAATAGGAAGCTCATTTCCCATTGCTTCTTTTATATTATCTGGAACCATACTTAATATTGAAGTGTCTACATATCCTGGTGCGATAGCATTAACTCTAATATTATCTCTGGCATAAGTTAAAGCTAAAGATCTAGTCATTTGATTGATTGCACCCTTACTAGCTGAATATGCAAAACTAGTTGTTGATCCTACAAGACCATACATTGATGATGTATTAACAACTGCACCTTTACCATTTTTAAGCATTTCATTAATTACATATTTATTTAATAAAAATATACCTGTTTGATTTACTGAAATAACTTTATTCCATTCATCCATACTTACTTCATGTGGTTTACTAGCACTTCCACCAATGCCTGCATTAGCAACTAAGTAATCTATATGATTAAACTTTTTAATTATTTCTTCTATACAATTTTTAACATTTTCTTCATTTGAAACATCACATTTTAAATAAAGGGCATTACCTCCAAGACTATTAATAATTTCTTCATCCATTTTTAAATCAAGAATTATTACATTTGCACCTTCACTTAATAATTTTTTTGTAGTTGCAAGTCCTATTCCACTTGCACCACCTGTTACAACAGCAACTTTTTCTTTAAACATATTATTCACCCATTTCTATTATTATATATTTCTATAGTGATTATAACACATCAAATACATTTTTTATTTATTATTTGAATTTAAACATAAAAATTTTTCTTTTTTATTATTATTCTCTACTTCTTGTTTTTTTACAGGTTCAATACATTCTAAAGCATTTTCCATTAATGACGCCTCTATTACCTCCGATGACAAACAACCTATATATTTTCTTTTTGCCATTAATAAATTAAATTCTGGTTTTAAAACATAATAAACATCGCCTTCTTTATTACTACTTACAAAATAAATTGGTTCATCATTACTATTCCAAATTCCAGCATAAATATCATTTATATTGCTATGCATTTCTTCTAAATTTTTTTCTATAGTATTATGAAATCTTTTTAAATCATCCAATAATACCATTTTCTGTGTACCATTACTATCTATATAAGCATATAATAATCCTAAATTATATATATCTTCATAATAAACTCTTGACAAAACAACCACTCCTTTATATAAGAAAATTATAACATAAAAAGTAGAATTAAATATACTTAATCTACTTTATAAAACTCTTTATATAATTCATTTACTTTATTAATAATATCTTTCAATTCATTTTCATCAATATTTAATTCATTACTTAATTTAGATATATCTTTCCTGTCATTCTTATTTAGACTTGATGATGATCCAATCACAACATTCTTTGTATTAATTAATGTAAAATTATAATCGTCGTAATTCATAAATCTACCTTGAAGATAATTAGCATCTTCATAATTTATATCTACATCAATAACCTTATTATGAAAATCCATTGAAAAATCAAATAACGATGGCATTTTTTGATTTGGTACTGAAATTATAATATTATCTTTATATTTAAAAGAATAATAATTATCTATGTTTTTGTAAAACTTATTATTTTTTATAGATGTATTAAATTTTGTTTCAAGTTCATTTTTTACACTATTATATCTTGCTGCATATATTCCAAATGTAATTATTATAAATAATAATATAACTCCTATTGCTATTAACATTTTCTTATATTTTTTACTATTTCTTACTTTTTTATCAATATTATTTATCATTTTAGTATCACCTTTTAATAAGATATCTAAAGAAACAGAAAATTTATCACTAATTTTTACAATAGTATTTATATCTGGATAACTTTTGTAATTTTCCCAATTAGATACTGTCTGTCTTGTTACATCAAGTGCTTCTGCAAATTCTTCTTGAGACATCTTATTATCCTTTCTTAATTTTAATAATTTATCACCCAGATTCATAAACTCTCCTCCTTTCTTTAAATTCATCTTATTACTTATGATACTATTTTTACTATCAAATTGTTTTTACATTTTTTATTTTTTCGTGTTCTAATAATATTTCTTTATTTTTCCACCATAACCTGATAATTTTCCATTTTTACCAACTGCTCTATGACATGGAATAATTATACATATAGGATTTGATCCAACTACTCCAGCTACTGCCTGAGCAGACATTTTCTGTATTCCTCTTTTAGTAGCAATTTTTTCTGAAATCGTTATAAGTAATTGTTTCACCAAATGGTATTAATTTCATTATATCAATTACTTCTTTTCTAAAAATTACTATATTATTTATCTTATATTTGGGTGTAAAGTTTGGAACTTTTCCACTAAAATAAATATCTAACCATTTTTTATAAATACTTTTATAATTCATTAGTATCTCATTTTTATAAAATATACAAAAAATAGAAAATATTATCTTATATTCTCATATTTTCTATTATTTTACCTATAATTTTATTTTTCTTAGCTTTTTTATATTATCATTTAATATAATTAGAGCATTTTCTAAATAATCACCATTTGTTAAATCAATATCTATATATGATAATGCCTCATTTATTGAAACACTATTTCCAACTGATAAAAATTTAATATATTTATCTAAAATTTTAGATTCATTATCCAAAATTCTTTTAGCAATATTACATGCGATAGCTGTTCCAATTGAATATTGATATAAATAATAACTATCTTGCATTATATAATGTTGAATTTTACTCCATCCATATTTGATATTATCTTCATAAATCATTTCATCTCCATTATATTTCTTACTAATTTCTAAGTATATTTCATTTAAAGTATCATTATTAACAAATTCATTATTTTCTAGTTTTTGTATAATTATATATTCAAATTCAGTAAGCATGACTTGACCAAATAATGAATTTCCTAAACTACCTATATTATTATTTAAAATATATATTTTTTCTTCTTCAGTTTTGCAATTATTTAACATATAATTATTAAATAACATTTCATTTACTTTAGATGCTATTTCAGTTAAAAAGTAACTAAATTCAAAATATTCAAAATCATTATTTTTCTTTGTATAATAAACATTCATTGCATGACCAAATTCATGTACTAATGTTCTAATAGAATTAATTGAACCATCATAATTATTTAAAATATAAGGTGCACCATGATATGAAATACATGTAAAAGAACTACTTCTTTTATCTTTTTTTGGAAATACATCAACCCAGCCTTCATTAAACATTCTATCTATTAAATTTATACACTCATTTCCTAAAATACTTAGACTATTTTTCATTAATTTAATAGCTTCTTCAATATTATATTCTATTTTAGGAATTGAACATAATGATAAAGATGTATCATAAAAGTGTAACTCCTCTAATCCTAAAATTTCTTTTTTTAATTTTCCAAAATCATGCATAATATATAAATTTTCATTTACTTTTTCAATAAGTTTTTCAACAATATCATTATCTATTTCAAGTTCAAATAATTTTTTAGACAATAATGAATCATATTTTTCTTTTTTAGATAACTCTATATCATTTTTTAATTTATTCAAATATAAATCTGTTAATATTAAATTACATTTTTCATATTCTTTTGTGTAAGCATCAAATACAATTTTACGATGATTTTGATTATTATCTATCATTAAATCATTATAATTAAATCTATTTACATTAACTACTTTATCACCAAGTGATAATTGTTCTAATTCAAAACCATTATTAAATAAAGATTGATATTTATTTTTAATATCTTGTGATATAGCTTCATAGTTAGCTTTGTAATCTCTATCTTTTAATATGTGCTCTTTTCTACGTAATATTAAATATATATACCTTTTATGTTTAAAACATTTTTTATCTTTTAAGTAGTTATTAACCTCTTTACTATTATCTAACAATTTGTTTTCAAATTTATTTATTAATTTTAAAATTTCTTGATACAGTACTAAAGCTTCATTAAACATTGCTTTATATTTTTCATTATTTAAGTCTATATCCAAATGTCTTTTAGGATAACAATATATAATTTCAATTTCCTCATTAACTTTAATATATTCATTTATAAATTCTAAAAACAAATTGATATTATCTAAAAAGCTTTCTACCTTTATATTTAATTTTTCTACTTGTTCATTTAATTTATGATACTTTTCTTCCCAAGAATCATCATTACATAACAAATTTAAATTCCACTCATATTTCATATTTTTCCTCCATACACTCATTATACATTAAAAATAAAATTTTTTCTATATTCTGATTGCATCAAAAAAATAGAAGAACTAATCTCCTATTTTATTAATATAATTAATTATTTTGTTAGATAATTTTGTTACACTCATTATTAATAGAATCTTTTGATCCTTCAAACCATAATCCAATTAAATATTCTCCGTCACTATTAATTATAATATCCGATAAATCATTTTTTTATAAATACTTTTATAATTCATTAGTACCTCATTTTTATAAACTAAGTAATATGTAAAAAACTAATGATAAAATTATTAATCCCACTCCAGTACATAAAAGTACTATACCTACTGTTTTACTTATCGTAACTACTTTTTCTACAAATCCTTGTTTTGGATTTTTAGGATTATAAAATACTGATAATTCTGTTCCTATTGGCCATTTTTCTTCTGCAAGTAATCTATAATTATGATAAACTCCTATAGTATTTATATAAAATGTATCATCTAGTATATAAAAGTTATCACTTTCGTCATTATTTAATACATATTTATTTTTTGATACAATCTTTTTATAGTGTCTATATGCATTATATTTTTTACCATCTACAGTGTACTCAACAACTGGTGATATAGACCTAGCATTATTTGAACCAAGATATTTATACTTTATAACATTCCCTTTTACCATACTTGTACAATTTTTCTTAAGTTTTTTTTCTTTTATAAAAAATAATATTGACAAAATAATTAATAAAAGTCCTACTAGAACTATACAAATTGAAGAAATCATTTGTGCATTCATTTTTTTCACCTCATTATAATTATAGCATAAAAAAAGTCCTATTTTACATATATAATTTACTAATAAAAAAAGTACACCTTTAATAAAGTGTACTCAATTAATCAATAATTCTATTCATTTACTTCATTAGTATCTATAACTATTAATGGTATATATATTTCATCATCTGTATATCCTGCATGATTAGAATATAATGGATAATCACCATCAGAAATAAATGCTTTCTTTGTATAAGAAATAGCTAAATAATCACCTAATTCACTTCTAAATTTTGGATTTTCTTCGCCATCACCAAATAATTTCGAATCTATTACTTCTTCTTTTGTATATAAATTAAAATATTCACTAAAATATTTATTAAACAAATTTTCAAATTCTTCTTTTTTACCATCTTTTATAAAAAATGCAGTTGCTCTAGGTTCGATAGATGGAATCCTTTTTAAACATTTTATAATATCAGGATAATCTTTTAAAAATATGTCTTCTTCATTTAAATGTCCATGATCTGCCACTACAAAAATAATTGTATCATTTAATTTTTTTGATAATTCGTATATTTTATTTTCTCTTTCAATAATTAAGTCTTTTATTTTTCCATTATCTGTACCCAAATCATGCATTGTATGATCTGGTTCATCATTATATGCATAAATATATTTTTTTGTATCTTGATTGCATAATTTTTCTATCTTTTCAAACATTTCATCTATACCTTGATATGTATCTTCATCAAATGGAGTAACTTTATATCCTTTATAATTAGTTTCTTCATTAATTCTATCTGTTACTTCTTTGTGCTTTAAATATTTATTTTCATATTCTATTGCATCATCTAGTACTGTCCAAGTTTCATCACCTTTTTTAGTTCCTGCAAATGTAACTATCGTTTCATCAATATCATCAAAATACATTGTCCAACCAAGCATACCAGTTTCACAAGGATTTAATCCTGTTCTCATACTTGTTGTTGCGGCAACAGTAGTTGCTGGAAAAACACTTGTTATATCTTTTATTTTATGTTTCATAAAAAATGAATCATTTAGTAAATGTTTATTTAAAATAGATGTCCCCATACCATCAAGTAAAATTGTTACAACATTTTTAGGACTTTTTTCTTCTAACAATTTATCAATATAATCAATAGTATTGTGTTTATATGATGCACCAAAATATTTTGCTATAGAACATGCAAGGTTTGTTAAACATTCATTATAATTGTTTCTTACTTTCATATTTCTCACCTATTATCATATTATATAAATTTCTAATTGTATGTTCTTTATCTACTATATAACTATCTATTAAAGCATTATCAGCACCTACTTTATCACTTCTAATACTATCACCTATCATTATACAATCTTTTTTATTTGTAACATCTATAGCAAGTTCAAATGATTCTAATCCCGGTTTCATAGCATCTTCTCCAGCCACTATTTTATCTATATAATTAAATAATCCTGCTCTTTTTAATCTTGGAATTTGTGTTCTACTAAACCAACTAGTAAGTATTACTATTTCTTTGTTATTTTCTTGTAAATATTTAAACAAATCAACCACGCCATCAACTACTTCATCTTTAATAGTTTCACCATTGTAAATCATCCAACCATTAATCGTATCTTCACTTACTGTAAAACCATAACTTTTAAAATAATCACTTAAAGTTTTAGTATTATATCTTGGAAATTCTTGTTCATACTTATTTAAAATGCTTTGTTTATTCTTAAAAAATTCTTCTTGCTCATTTTCTAAAATGTGTTCTTTAAAATAATCATCTTCTTTAGACCAATCTGGGATTAATATTGTGTAATCAACATCAAATATATATTTTTTATAATCTTTCATTTTTATCCCTCAATTTAAATAATGTATATATGTTTATTACTAAATACATTATTGACATTAATAATCTATTATTTACTATACTTCATATAATATCTATTTTCTGTTTCATTTATTATCTTAAATTTCATTTTTTTATATAATGATATAGCTTTAATATTTTTCTTATATACCCACAAATAAACTATAGGGTTAATTTTTAAAATATTTTTAATTATATCTGTTCCTATTCCTTTATTTCTATATTCTTCTTCTAGATATATTTCATCTAATATAACACCGTCATCTTTTTTGGTAACTAATAAACACCCTACTTTATTTTTATTACACATAATAATTTTATAATCTGTTATCTCAACTGGTATATGTTCATCAACATAATTATTTATCCTCATTACTTCATCTTTTTGTAAATCATCTGCATATGTAAAAATATTATACAATTTAGACTTTTTTATATAATCATTATCTTTATTAGTTGTATTTATTAAATTATATTTCAAACTAACTCACCACTTTTCAACAATCATTTTTTAGACATATTTTCTATCTATGGTATATTTCATTTTACATTACGATTGACTTTTTTTGAACTTGTTCCATTTGGAACAAGTTCAATTTTTATCTAATTATTTATCATTATATATATTGTTAATATCTTTTAAAATTGCCATTCTTTCAACATTAAATAAATTTGCAAGTTCATAGTTCATTTATATTTAACCAAACATTTTTAACAATATAAAAGAAATTACTTTCTTTCCATCACACAAATGGTTTCCACATGATAAGTATTAGGAAACATATCAAATGCACTTACATCTTTTATATCATACTTTTCTCTTAATACATTTATATCTCTAGCAAGTGTTATTGGATTACATGAAATATAAATTATTTTTTTAGGTTCTATTTCAAGTAATGACTTTAATGTTTTTTTATCACTACCACCTCTTGGAGGATCCATAATTAAAGTATCAATATTAGTTTCTTTTAATGTATCTATTTTATTTTCTACTTTATCACAAATAAATTCTATATTATCAATACAATTTAAAAGCATATTATTTTTAGCATCTTCTACTGCTTCTTTAACTACTTCAATACCAATTACTTTTCTAGCCTTTTTAGCAAGTAACATTGTAATAGTACCAGTTCCAGAATAAAGATCTACAATAGTATCTGAATCACTTACAAAACTAAGTGCCTTATTATATAAATTTTCAGCAGTTACAGGATTTACTTGAAAAAATGATTTAGGTGAGACATCAAATACAAGCCCATTTAATTTTTGATTTAAACTTTCTACTCCATGTACTAACTCATTATTAATATAAATACTACTTACATAATTAAATAATTCTATAAACTTTTCTTTATATTCATTATTTAAATTATCAATACTTATCATTAACTCATCAGAACAAATTCTTATCATAACATTTCTAATTTTATGATTAACATTTTCTTTTATAAATCCTCTAAGTTTTAAAAGAACTTCATTTATTTTTTTATCAGTAATAATACACTCATTTATATCTATTATTTCATTAGTTCTTTTTTTATAAAAGCCAATCTTATCATTTTCTACTTTAAATACAACTTTATTTCTATAATTTTGAATATTATAACTATTAATACTAGATAGTTTAATATCTATATTACATATTTTTTTAAAGATAGATTCTATTTTATTTTCCTTAAATTCAAGTTGTGAATTATAATCCATATGCATTAAATTACATCCACCACAATCATAAAAATATGGGCATATTGGTATTCTTCTATTAATACTTTTTTCTTTTATTTCTATAATACTTCCTACAGCATAATTTTTATTTACTTCATCTATTTTTATTTTTACTTTTTCATTTTTTAAAGCACCTTTTACAAAGACAATAAACCCGTTTACACTAGCAACCCCGTCACCTTCATTATTTTCTCTTAATATTTCAACATCATATTCTTCATTAATATTCATAACTAACCTCTTATACTTTTATAATAATTAACTTCTTATAATTTATCTATCTTATTTATAAAATTATTTGTTTCTTTATACCATGAATAAATACCTTTTTTTCTCTCTTTGTACTTATTTAATTCTTCTTCTGTATAATCCCATCCTTTTTGTTTATGATTATTTATCCATCTTGATATTGTTCTATTATAACAAGTATCAATATCTGTTCTAATAATTATTATTTTTCCTTTTAATATTGATATATCTTTAACACAATGAAACTGTGCACAATCTATGACAATAGTTTTATTAATTTTTTTACAATACTCTAATATCTCGTTATATATTAAATCAAAATCATTCATTAAATTTGGTAACGTATCATATTTTTCTCTAAAATATTCTCCTAATTTTTTATTTAATCCTGATGATTTTTCATACCTAACTTCATTAAATATTTCATCAGTATCAATTATTTCATATTCATTACTATTAAAATTATTGTTTGCGTAAGTAGACTTTCCTGAACCACTTTGTCCAGTTAAATTAATAATTTTATCATTCGTTAATTGTTTAACATATGGTTCTTTACCTACAAATTTACTGATTAATAAATCTGATTTAACTTCATATAAATAACTTTCTACTTCTTTCACAAAATTATCTTCATATTTTCTACCATCTTTATTACCATGAGAAATAAAATCATTCCATTCATCTAACACTTCATCTATATTATTTTTATTGACCTTATCTTTAAGTATTGCATACGCTGTTTTCTTATAATTCATAATACTTACAACACCTAAAGCTTTATAATATGATTTTTCTGGTATTTTTGATATTTCATAAAAATGAAGAGCTAAATCATCATCGACTTTTCTTGGATTTTTTATAATTATCTTATTAGTTCTATAAATGGTTGTTGCTCCCTCTAACTGTACAACTTCAGCATCTTCTGGAATATCTACATCATAGATTGTATCTCCTCTATGTAACCATCTTAAAATACATTCTTCACTACAATAATTAAATCCACCAAAATCTCTTGGGTTATCTGCTTTTGAATTCCAATTATTACTTATATTTACTTCACCAATTTTATAATTAAAATCACTATTTGCACCACTTGTTGTACCATACATTACTTTTACAAATTTACTCATATTTTCACCAACTAATCATGTTTTATATTTTCAATATTAATCAATTTATTTTCATCATCAAAAGTAAGTTTAAATGTTTCACAAAAATCAAAATGTCCACTCCAAAACAATTCATTGCCATTAAAGAAAATTTTATATTTGTCACTATCTGGCACTACTTTACACCAAGTCATAAGTAAAAATAACATTGCAGTCCCATGAAATACAATTGCTATTTTCTTATCATCACTTTTTAATACATTCATTAAAGCATTAAAAGTTCTCTCTCTTACTTCTTTTTGACTTTCACCAAATTCAGTTTTATAATTTTCATCTAAAAATTGTTTTTCTCCAAAATTGTCTGGAAGTTCATCCCATGAATTAATTCCAAATTTTCTTTCTCCAAAATCATTAATTACATTAATTTCTATATTATTATTTTCTGCTATATATTTAGCAGTAGATATTGCTCTTACATAACTTGATGAATATAATTTATCAATATCTTTTAATTCTTCAATATTTAACTTTTCTCTAGCAATATTTTCTCCTTCAATTGATAAAGGTTGTTTTTCATTTTGAATTTGTAAACTATCCATATTTTTGTCATTATTAACTTTTAACGGTTTTGAATGTCTTATTAAATATACTTCTTTAATCATTTTTTTACCACCTTTCTTTATAATATTATTTTAACATATTTTTTAGCATAATAAAACTTTAACAATAAAGTTAAAGTTTATATATTATATAGCATAAAAAATATTACTTATTCCATCTACTCCAGGA
>URBY01000030.1 GCA_900546245.1 uncultured Mycoplasmatota bacterium
AAAAAAATCAATCCTAATTTAGAATTGATTGTCTATTTATTCTCGATACTTATAAAAAGTTCGAGCGGATTTCCCTATGGTGCTGAAAGCAGGAATTGAACCCGCAACCTACTGATTACGATTCAGTTGCTCTACCAACTTGAGCTATTTCAGCATTTCAAGCATTTCAATCATTTCATACATTTCAAACATTACAAAAAAATTATAACACAGATATTAAAAAAAGTTAATCTATTTTTAGATCAACTGTGATAGTTCCAATATTTGGAACATTAAGTTTAAAATTAATAACATTCTTATTTCTTTTTAAACATTTATATACTTCATCTTTTACTATTCCTTGTCCAATTCCATGAATAATAACTACTCTTTTATTTTTTAATTTTATACTATCGTTTATAAATTCTTCTGTTTTTATTCTAGCACATACTCTATCCATACCATGTAAATCTATACTAGGTAAAAAATCTATAAATGGATCAATTATTTTTTTCATAAATATCAAGTACCTCTTTTATATTGAATGTTTGTTTTCCATTATCTGATAAAAATTTAGATATCGTTGATATTTTTACTGTTTTATCTAATGTATAATCTTTATTAATACAATATATAAATGTAGAAATAAACATATCATAACTACTTTTTGATACTTTATTTTTATCTCCCATTTTAGGGATTATGCTAATTAAATTATTATTTTGAAACAAACATCCTACTTCTTCAATATATATTATTATTTTACCAGAAAATAGTCTTTTTGTCCTGCTATATAATTCAATTATACTATTTTTATTTGCAATATTTAAATTTATTCCTGTAAGTACTTGTGCATATTTAAGTGGAATTATTATATAATCTGATAGTTTACATACCTTTATTGCATCTTCACTTATTTCTTTTAAATCTGTTATTATTTTCGTACTTCTAAATTTACTTTTTATATTTAATATAAACTCTAAATTATAAATTGTACTATAAACTACATTTGGAATAAAATTAATACTTCTTATTAATTCATATTTATCATTATTTTTTAAAGAAAGAATTGTTTTTGAATTATTTTTTGTATTTCTAATTACATATTTATTATTTGTTTTTTTACTTAATATATTTACATAATCAGACTTTATTTTATTTGAATGAAGAAAATTAATTATTTCTTTTCCTTCAATATCATTTCCAACACATGAAAAGTAATATACATTTAAATCATATTTACTTAGAACTATTGGTACATTTAATATATTTCCTATACTTTTGGTTATATTATTTATTGTATATTCATTATTTTCTTTTAAAAATGTATTTAAAAAAATATTTAAATTATAATTTAAATCACCAATTACTATTATATTATTCATATTCTTCACCATTTTTAGTATAACCAAAGAAAAAAGAGCTTATGCTCTTTTATAATTAAAATAATGATTATTATCAAAACTACATTGATTTTTTTCCATAATAGAAAAAATGTATTCTAACATTTTATTTGTTATTGTAAATGGTGAAATATAATTATTCATAAACATCATCTCATTTTTTTACTTATATTATACTATAATACTATCATTTAACCAATATATCTTGCTTAATTCTTGCTTAATTCCTACTTATATTTTAAATATAAAACTAAGACATTTCTATCTTAGTTCATAATCTATTTACTATTTTTTATATTTGATTGTGCAGATGCTAGTCTTGCTCCTGGTACTCTAAATGCTGAACAAGAAACATAATCAAGTCCAATTCTATCAAAGTTTTCTATTGATTTTGGATCACCAGCATGTTCACCACATACACCAAGTTCAATATTAGGATTAGCGTTTCTTGCCTTTTCTTTTGAAATATTTACAAGTCTTAATACACCTTTTTCATCTACTGATTTAAATGGATCACTTTCAAATATTTTTTTATCATAATAATCTTTTAAGAATTTACCAGAATCATCTCTTGAGAAACCAAATGTTAACTGTGTTAAATCATTTGTTCCATAACTAAAGAAGTCACATTCTTTACCTAGTAAATCAGATATTATAATTGCACGAGGAATCTCAATCATTGTTCCTATTTTATATTCAATATCTATATTATTTTCCTTTAATATTTTATCTGCTTCTGTTTTTATTATATTTTTTACATATTTAAGTTCAACATCATCACCTATTAAAGGTATCATAATATCAACTATTGGATTATTACCATTTTTCTTAACATTAACAGCAGCATTTATAACTGCTTTTGTTTGCATAATTGCAATTTCAGGATATGTGATAGCAAGTCTTACTCCTCTATGACCCATCATTGGATTAAATTCTTTTAATTCACTAATTCTATCATGAATTTCTTCTAGTGATATATTAAGACTTTCAGCAAGTTCTTTTATTTCACTTTCTTCTTTTGGTAAGAATTCATGTAAAGGTGGATCAAGATATCTAATAACAACTTTTTCATTATTCATTACTGTAAATAATTTTTCAAAGTCTGATTGTTGATATGGAAGAATTTTACTTAATGCTTCTTCTCTTTCTTCTTTTGTTTCTGATAAAATCATTCTTCTAAAGTTAAATATTCTTTCTTTTTCAAAGAACATATGCTCTGTCCTACATAGTCCAATACCTTTAGCACCTAATCTTTTAGCATTTAATGCATCTTTTTCTGAATCAGCATTTGCTCTTACAATTATTCTTGAATATTCATTTGTCCAAGACATAAATTCTTCAAATTCGCCTTCTATTACAGCATCTTTTGTTTTTATTTGTCCTTTATACACATTACCAGTATTTCCATCAATTGAGATATAGTCTCCTTCAGTTAAAACGATATCACCAATTTTTAATACTTTTTCTTTTTCCGATGCATATGCATCATTCAAACCACTTACACAGCATTCACCCATTTGTCTTGCGACTACTGCGGCATGTGATGTCATACCACCTCTAATTGTTAATATACCATTTGCTTTTTTCATTCCTTCAATATCTTCTGGCGATGTTTCAAGTCTAACTAAAATAGAATCTTCATCTTTTAAATCTTTAGAATTAAAGTATATTTTACCCACTCCTGCACCAGGAGATGCTGCTAAGCCTTTTCCAATAGGTGTTTTTGTTTTTAAATCTTCTTCATCAAATGATTTATGAAGTAATTGTGAAAGTGTACTTGCATCTACCGATAAAAGAGCCTCTTCTTTTGTTATTAACCCTTCTTTTACAAGATCAACTGCTATTTTAACTGCTGCTTTTGCTGTTCTTTTTCCATTTCTAGTTTGAAGTATATATAATTTACCATCTTCTATTGTAAATTCCATATCTTGCATATCTTTATAATGTTCTTCTAATTTTTTTGCATATCCATAAAATTCGTTATATAAGTCTTTATTATATTTTTCTAAGTTTTTAATTGGATTTGGAGTTCTAATTCCCGCAACTATATCTTCTCCTTGTGCATTAATTAGATATTCCCCAAATAGTTCATTTTCACCAGTTGCTGGATTTCTTGAAAATGCTACACCACTACCAGATTTTTCATTTAAATTACCATATACCATTTGCTGAACATTAACGGCTGTTCCCCAAGAATATGGAATATTATTCATTTGTCTATATATATTTGCTCTTTCATTATTCCAAGAATCAAATACGGCTTTTATTGCTTCTATTAATTGATACTTAGTGTCTTGTGGGAATTCTTCTCCTGATATTTCTTTATAGATATCTTTAAATTTAAGCACTATTTCTTTCATATCTTCTTTTGTAAATTCTATATCTAATTTAATACCTTTTTCTTTTTTTATTTCATCTAAGACTCTTTCAAATTTACTTTTATCATATCCTTTAACAACATCAGAAAACATTTGTATAAATCTTCTATATGAATCATATATAAATCTTTTATTTTCTTCACTAAAACTTTCTACTATTTCGTCATTTAAACCTAAGTTTAATATCGTATCCATCATTCCAGGCATAGATGCTCTAGCACCACTTCTAACAGATACTAAAAGAGGATTTTTTTTATCACCTAATTTTTTACCAGAACTTTTTTCAAGTTCTTCTAATTTTTCATTTATTTCTTTAATTATTTCATCATTTAATTCTTTATTATTTTCATAATAATTATTACATGCATCAGTACTTACTATAAATCCATTTGGAACAGGAAGACCAATTTTAGCCATTTCACAAAGATTTGCGCCTTTTCCTCCTAGGATATTTCTCATATCTTTATTTCCTTCTTTAAAAGAATATACATATTTCATAATTTATTCCTCCTCGTACTTTCTTTTTTCATCTAAATAACATTTACCACATAATGGTATATATTTTACATTACTAACTGAACCATCTATTAAATTAGTATCTCCTTTTAATGTAAATTTATCATTTATAAATCTTGCATTAAATTTTGCTCTTTTACCACATCTACATATAGTTATTAATTCATCTAATTCATCAGATAATTCTAAAAGTCTTTTACTTCCAGTAAATAACTTACTTTGAAAATCAGTTTTTAGTCCATAACATATAACAGGAATATTATAATATTTTGTTATATAGTATAATTCATCAACTTGTTTTTCACTCAAGAACTGTGCTTCATCAACTAAAATACATGATATTTCATCTAATTTATTATAATATTTTTCAATAGATTCATTTTCTTTTAAAAGAATATCTACTTTTCTTTTAAGACCAATTCTTGATTCTAAACAGTTATTTCCTTTTGTATCTATTTCTGACTTTATTACAATTACCTTTTTATTATTTTGTTCATAATTATAAGCAACTTGCATTAATGCAGAACTTTTTCCGCAGTTCATTGCTCCATATCTAAAATATAGTTTCGACATTTTATCCACCCTACCTTATTATACCAAAATAAAAATGTATTTACATTTGTAAATACACTTATTTTACACTTTTTAACTTATCTTTTATTTCTAGGATGACACTTTAAATATACTTCTCTTAAATGTTCATTACTTACATGTGTATATATTTCTGTTGATGATAATGATGCATGACCAAGTAAGTCCTGAACAACAAGTAAATCACAACCATTATCTAATAAATGTGTTGCGAATGTATGTCTAAACATATGAGGAGTAATATTTAGTTTAATACTTGTTCTTTTTATAATATCATCTATTATTTGTTCTACCCTTCTTGTTGTAAGTTTTTCACTTTTTTTACCAACTATTAAATAATCACTTTTAACACCATCAAGTAATAAGTTTCTTCCTTCTTTTAAATATAAATTAATATATTCAAGAGCGTAATCCCCGAATGATACTAATCTTTCTTTACTACCTTTACCAAATATTAATATATTTTTATTACTAAAATCAATATCTTTTAATTTTATATTAACGAGTTCTGATACTCTAACTCCTGATGCATATAATACTTCTAAAATTACTCTTTCTCTTTGTCCTTCTTTAGTTTTTATATTAGGAACATTTAATATTTCTTCCATATTATTATAATTTATAAATTTTGGTATTCTTTTTTCCTTTTTAGGACTTGATACAAGTAAAAATGGATTTGATTCAACTTTATTATTTAATACTAAATATTTATAAAATGTTCTAAGTGAACTTAATTTTCTTGATATAGTAGATTTTGCATCATTTTTTTTATTTAAATATATTACATATTCTTTCGCTTCATTATAATCCATATTTTTATAATTTATTTTATTACTTAAAATAAATGAATTATACTCATTTAAATCTTTTTTATAATTATTACATGTAAAATCTGAATAATTTCTTTGATATTTTAAATATTCTATAAATTTATCTATTTCTTTTTCCATAATATCACCACTAATTAAAAGAAGTTTAAATTTTAAACCTCTTATTACTTTAATTTTCTAACTTTATTCCCATCGGTTGAATCATATAACATATCAAGTTCAGTCATCTTTTCATCAATATCAAGATAATTGTTATTCATAATATTACTAACAAAATCATCTGTATAATCATTTTCATCAGTTATATCACTTGATTCATCTATTTTAACTAATAAATATTTTGCTTTTTCAATAATTGATAATACTTTTTCTTTTTCTGAAAGAGGTATAATTTTAGCTCTTTCATTTAAATTAATACTTTTAAAGAAATAAAGAACAAAATTTCTAAAAGCTTTATAATCTGTACTAAAATAATTACGTAATATATCTAAATAATTTCCATTTTTTTGTATTGCTCTATGTATTTTTACAATTGGTATACTACTTGCGTTTGGACTTAATAAACACTTATTCAAATTACATTTACAAACTAAATATTCATCTATTCTACTAGGGTTTATCTTTTTTATTTTTTCAAATATTATATCAAAATTATCAGTATCAAGAATAGCTCTTACATTATAATACGCTAAATCATATCTATTACCTTTCGATGATTCAATATATAAATTAGGATCAAAATTATTTTCTAATAATCTCCTTTTAATTGCATAAGAATAAAGGAAATATGATGTAAAATCATCTATTTCCTCCATGCTTCCAGAAAGTAGCTTTATTTTATTGTTTTTGTATTCAACATATAGTGTATAATTTTTTCTTACATTCTTAGTATTTTTCATAGGCTATCTTACCATATAAGGATTATCTTTTGATCCATCACCACTAGCATATAATGATAATTTATCAATATAAATTATAGGATAAAATGTAAATGTTGCGGATGCCTTTGATACACTTAAAATACCATTAGAAACATTATAAACTTGATATGTATTATCAGCTACACCTGTAATAGTTTTATAAGTTGTACTTATATCATTAAAATAATTATAATTAGAACATGTATAAGTATTTGAACTATTACAATGAGAATCAATACTTGCTCTCATATATTCACTAGCAGTCATTATTGTTACATATTGATTTTCTATTTGATTAGCGCATTCTGTTTTACCATCAATACTATTATCACTTAAATATCTTTTTCCAATACATGCACTATGAGGTACAATTAAGCTTTTTTCTTCCTCACTAAAATATTCTGCATCATTATAAACTAGCTCCATAGTATCTTTAAGTCTACTTACAGAATAATCATTAATACCATCATATTTAGATTGGTCAACATTATATCTATTATCCCAAGATGTTGAATAATTAAGTCTCTTTACTGTTATTAATCTTAATTCATTATCTTCATCTATTTCTATTATTCTATATAATCTTCCACCAATAGATATATAATTATTTGGTGTTTCACCCTTAAATATATATTTGTTTTCAATTTGATATAAACCATCGCCACTAGTAACAATGCCTTGATCTTTTATATAATCTGCGATAGATCTTGTTTCATAATATTTACCACATTTTATGTATGGAATAAGTTTATACTTTTCATTTTTCTTTATTGCAGAAACATACCCATTACATTTAATATTTTCATCATCTATAGAAGATAATTCTTTAATATATTTAGCATTAACTAATGTATCTAAATTTATTTTTGATTGTTCATTTTCATTTTTTGGTAATAATTTTCTATTATCATTCAAATAATTTTTTGCTGCAGTTTTTAAATTTTCTTCCATTTGTGTATATGATTTCGATTTAGCTACATTCTTTCCTCCAAATGCAAAAATCATAACTAATATTGCAACTATTAAAATTACAATTATTGTAACAATTTTTAATATATTTTCCCTAATAAATCCCATATTAATACCTTCCTTTTGTTTAATTATACCACATAAAAATAAAGATAACAATTAATAAAAGAAAAAGATATTAAAAATAATATTTATAATTTTTTTATAACATAATAAAAGAAGGCCCTTTTTTGCCCTCTTAATTTTTTTATCAATCTATTACTAACTACATGTTTCTCTTTTTGATATTTGTGAACAATAATGACAATTGATTGGTCCATATGCCCATGGATAATCATTTGGAAATTTTTTACATTCATGATAACTTATGTCATATCTTACATTCCATGAAGCACAATATCTTTCAGTTCTACAAGTTTGTGCATTTGAACTACTTCCAGAGCTATCTGGTGGAGCACAAACAGTTGCAGCACCACCATATGAATCTAAGTAAACTGCATTACTATGATTTATATATTTCCCTGTATCACTCTTTGGCACAATATTAACTTTTACAGCTTCTAATCTTCTGCATAATCCTTTGGAGCCTGTCCAGTTTCCATTATATGTTGCTCCAAGCCAATTAGCTCTTTGCACATGAACAGAATAAACAACATCATAATATTCTGCAAGCTCACCATCAAGCCAAATTTTCAATGCTTCAATTCTTTTATTAGCAGCACATTTTGTTAAATCTGGAGCTAAATCACCACATGTTTGAGTATGCAATTGAAAATGAACACTTCCTGATAAATTTGTTCCACCATCATCTGATTTCATTGCAAAATCATCTAAAGCACGACTTTGTCCTGTTGTTCCAACTATTTCAAAATTTTTGCCAAATATATCTCCTCTATACTCATCCGGTGAAAAACCTGGCTTATTTGGATTTGTACCTGTACCAAGTACATAAGCTCGATAATAAACATTTGGTTTGCCAATAACATACTCCTGATAATACCAACCAGAACCATTATCTGGAGATTGATTTTGTCTATTTCCAGCTTTATCATAAACTTGTGAATATACAATCCATTTCCCTGCCGTCAAAGTAACATCATATATACTTGAAGTATGATTTGAAACAGATTTGTCAGAACGGAAATCATAACCAGAACCATTATACCTATAAACATGAACATTCATATATGAAAAATTTGTATCATTACCAGTTACCCTTATGATTTGATTTGATTCATAAGCTCTTCCACCACCCAAATTATATGAAACTGTTGGTAATGTTTTATCAATTTTAACACTAGTTTCAATCTCATCACTTTTATTTCCTACATTATCAAATGCTCTAAACTTTACAGTTTCATTTCTCTCATTTGAAAAATAATCCAAATCATTATAATTTGCAGATGACCATTTATGCCATGCACCACCATAATAAGCTTCATATCTATTTATTCCTGATTCATTATCTGTAGATGATGGTTTTATTCTTAAATCTTGATTTGTCCAATTGCTATTTGCTCCAGATAAAGTTGGTAGAGTTGGTTTTGTTTTATCTATATATATATTAAATTCCCTTTTACATGTTGTACTTGTTCCTGCTTCATTTGTTACTTCATATGATAATGTATCTGTTTTCTTTGTTGTTGAATAAACTACTGTATACCTTGAATTACATGGACTTCCACCTGATGATGCACAAGTCAAAGTTATTGTTCGATTTTCCCTTGTCCATGAATTAGGTGCTACATTAGTGTCTCCGCTCCATGAACATGTAGGTGCTGTTTTATCTATTTTTGTTATAGCAATTACAGGATAAGTAGAAATATTGCCTACCTTATCTTTTACTTTTATCACTATTCCATTTGTATTTGATTTATATGTTTTTGATGCACTTGCTTGCCATGTTTTTCCTCCATCAAAACTATATGCTGTATCTGCGAGTCCTGATTTAGAATCTGTTGCATTTACAGTAAGTGTTACATCCTTGTTTGTCCATTTTTTATCTGGATTACCTGTTACACCTGTTATATTTGGTCCTTCATGATCAAAATTACTTAAAGTTATTACTTTTGAACTTACAGTATTTGTTCCATCTGTTATTCTCGCTATAAATGTTGTATCTTTATCTACTGTTATTGATCCTCTATATATTTTCCATGTTGTTCCACCATCTATACTTACTTCATTCTTTTCTATATTTTGATCATTTATATTTTTTATTTCTGGATATGTAAATGTTATTGTCTTTGTTAAACTCCATCCTCCCGGTATTTTATCTGGTTCTGAAGTTATTTTATAATCTATTTGTTTTATATCATCCAATGTTGTTATCTTTTCTGTAGATTCACAAACTCCTTTTTTTGTACATACTTTTACATTTACTTTATAATTTATTAAATTTCCATTTTTATCTGTTCTTTTTAAATTTTCAAATAAATGACTTGCTTTATTGCTTGTTATTATTTTTCCATCATTTAATTGATAATAATATGTATCTATTATAGCATTTGCTTCTCCAATCTTTGGTAAAGCAATTACTCTTATGCTATTTGTTGATTTTGTTAATCTTAAATCCAATGTAATTTTATTATTAATATTTTCACATTTTACTATTTGACCTTTTCTATCTCCCACTTCTTTACGTGCACATAACGTATAATCTTTATTTTTAAGATAATACTCTATATCTCCATTTGGATATATTTTTAAATAACCCTCTCCTGGATTATCACCTTTAAATTCTAATTTATCTGATTCACCATTTTCATTTGTTTGTACTCCATCTTTAAATGTATAATATCTAGCTTCTTTTGTATTGTTATATTCTAACTGAGCTATTCCTTGTATTTCATCTACATCATTCTTAAAGGATTTCCTTTTAGCTCCATCTTTCGCATCCAATATTTTTGGCATTGATATAGCTAGTATTGTCGCTAATACTACTAATACTGCTAATAATTCAATTAATGTAAAACCTTTTTTCTTACCCATATTTCTTTTTCTCCTACTAAATATATTTACTACCCTATACTATTTATTACAATAATAACATACTTTCTATTTTTTTTAAACATTTTTCGACAAAAATATTAAACATATGAATAATTTGTATTACTATTCACAGCCACGATAATACATAAACAAAAAAATGATTAAGAAAAATCTTAGTCATTTTCTTTTTAAAAAAATTTCTTCAACTGTATATGGATTATCTTCCATTAATCTTATTAATGCTAGTAGGATTAATATTATTTCTATAACATGTTTAATATATGTTTTTATATCAGCATAATATTTTATAAATCTATTTTCATAATTTGTAGTCATTTTTTTACACACTTATAGCATTATTATATATCATACAAAAAACTATTATAATATATTTTTTTATTTGTTTTATATTATAATAAAATTAATAAAGTATATTTTTTTATTCTACTTCACTTTGAATAGTAACCGACGTACGTAGCATACATTTTTTTGATTAATTTTCAAAAACAAATTAACATTCTTAAATGGTTAATAAAAGAAGACTAGCCCTTCTAGTCCTCTTCTTACAGTTCATTTATCATTATTTTTTGTTCATCAATACCATTCAATATTGAATTTTATCTATCTTCTTAAATTAATAATATTGAAAATTATTCTCTTTTTTAACAACATGTATATGTTTCAGTTGTATATCTTGTACATGAATATGTCTTCGCATATCTACAACATGTGGCATAATTTCCACCACAATACGACACAGGAACTTTTGTTGCACCTGAAGAACTACAATTTACATTACTATAATTTCCTGAATAAGTATACCTTGTACATGTACTTGAATATGGAACACTTCTTGTACACGTCTTATTACATGTTTCTACTTTCTGACAATTCGTTGCATTTGCATCCGTTATCGATGCACCTTTACTTGAATATAAACTATAATCACTCGGTACAGTTCCTTTTGGAACAAGTACAATTGCTATTTTCTCCATACGTTTACACAAGCCCTGTGAACCTGCAGTTGCACCATTTACTGCCCATCCTAAATCACCTTGACTCTGTACATGTACTCTATAGAAAACATCAAAAGCCTGTTCTAACTCACCAGTCAATCTTATTTCAATACCTTCTTGCCTTCTATAATTATCAGATTTTTGAGTTGCATTTACTGTTTCTCCAGGAACAGCTGCTCTTACATAAGTATTAGAAGGATAAAAACCACTCCAACCCCAACCAGAATTATGTAATCTATATTGAATATCTCCACCTATATAACTATCATTTTTCCAAATTTTTATTGCATGAATAGCTCTAAATTCTCCAGTACCAATTAACTGATTATTACTTCCACTAACTGTACCATAAACGCCAGTAGTTTCTTTATTTATCAATTCTACTGAATAACCTATACTAAATGATTTTGCTACATATGCATTAACTGTTCCAGAACAAGTTCTTTGATTTCCTAAGTTATCACTAATTGTTGCGGATACATTAGCTTGTCTTGTATTATAATTTATTGTTACTCCACTAGAACGAGATGAGCTACATCCAACACCAGATCCATCATCTTTGCATTGTGCATAAACAGTTACATCTTGATTTGACCATTCAGTACTCTGTCCTTCCCAACCACCACAATTTGGTGCAGTCTTATCAATTCTTAATGTAAACATATTAGATGATTCACTTACGTTACCAACATTATCTACTGCTCTTATATAAAAATTCCATTGTCCATCCCATGTAATCCAATATTGTAATATATCTTTACCACTATAATATGCATATGTCCAACCAAGCTTTGATATATCATTAGACCAATTTATATTATCATGTGAATATTGATAATATGCTATTCCTGATTGTGAATCAGAAGATCTAACATCTGTTAACACACTTTGATTTGTCCAACTTCCACTTGAATAACCGTTATTATCACTTTTTACTAATGATATTGATGGCTTTGATGGACCCATCTTATCTATTTTAGTTATAGCTATACTTGAATGTGTATAAATGTTTCCGAGTTTATCCCTTACTTTTATTACTATTCCACTTGTATTTGATGTATATGTTTTTGATGCACTTGCTTGCCATGTTGCTCCTCCATCAAAACTATATGCTACATCTGCAAGTCCAGATCCTGGTTCTACATTATTATCTCCTTTATCCTTTGCTCCATTTACTGTTAATGTTACATTTTGATTTGTCCATTTATCTGGATTTCCTGTTACATTTGTTATTGTTGGTGCTGTATGATCAAATTTATTTACTAATACTGATATTGAACTTTTTGTATTTGTTCCATCTGTTATTCTTGCTACAAATGTTGTATCTTTATTAACTGTTATTGAACCTCTATATATCTTAAATGTTCTTCCTCCATCTGTACTTATTTCGTTTTTTCCTATACTTTGTCCATCTATATTTTTTATTTCTGGATATGTAAAGGTTATTGTTTTTTCTAAACTCCATTCTTTTGTTGATAAATTATATTTTATTCCATCTATTTGTTTTAAATTTACTGTTATTTTTTCTTCTACACATTTTCCTTTTTTAGTACATGCTTTTACTTTTATTACATAATCTTTTAATTTACCATTTTCTTCTGCTTTTAAATTTTCATATAAATGTGATGCTTTATTACTTGAAATTACTTTTCCATCATCTAACTGATAGTAATATTCATTTATTAATACGTCACTATCCCCATTTTTTGGAGTTACTGTTACTCTTATACTATTTGTTGTAGTTATGGCACTTAAATTTAATGTAAATTTTTCTACATTTGAATCTTTACATTTTTCTATTTTTCCTTTTCTATCTCCTACTTCTTTGCTTGCACAAAAAATATGATCCCTACTAGTTAATTCATATTCTATATCTCCATTTGAATATATCTTAATATATCCATCACCTGGATTATCACCCTTAAAATTTAGTTTATCTTCTTCATTTACTACATTTGTTTGATTGCCATCCTCAAAATTATATACTCTTGCCTCTTTTTTATTGTTGTATTCTAGTTGTGCTATTCCCTGTAATTCATCTACATCATTTGTAAATGCTTTTTTTGAAGATTCATATCTAACATCCATAATTTTTGGAACAGATATTGAAAGTATTACAGATAGTACTACCAATACTGCCAGCAATTCTATTAACGTAAAGCCTTTTCTATCTTTCATATTATCTCCTATTCGTTTTCTTTGTATTCAATTTTATAAGCATTAGTAATATCATCTGTTATAGATGATGTTATTATTCTTTGCTCTGATGGTGCGAGTTCTGATCCAACATATCCAACTAATTCAGTAATTACTTCATCACTTCTATCTTTTACATAAATAGTAAAACTACCTACATATTTTGACTCTTTCGAATTATTTGTTATTGTAGTTTCAAGAGTTGTTACTCCATCTTGTTCAATCATAGATGTATTTGTAAATGTTAAATCTCCTAATTTTTTATCTTCAATAACACCTGTATTTGTGTTTACATTAATATCACCATAATCGTTCTTTTTAGGAACATCCTCTGTCTTATTTCTATTAATAATTCTAACTATTGTAAAAATAAGTAACCCTACTATTATTAAACACATAATAATTGCTTTGATTTTATCATTCTTTTTCATAAATACCTCCTCTATTATTCATAATAATATTCTACCATTAAATTACTAATTTTAAAATATATTTTTTATAAAAATTAAAAAAGCCATGTGAATAATTAGTAAAAATGTCATGTTTTTTAACATCAAATAATTAGTGAAAAT
>URBY01000031.1 GCA_900546245.1 uncultured Mycoplasmatota bacterium
CTGCAAAACTAGGTTCTACCTGTCTTTCGCAGCGTCTTCTCTGATCATGCTTTATGCCGGGAAAGCAACTCCCGCTCTTAAAATTATGTTCGGATAAGGTGTAAACTCACCTGTACGGATTGCAAATTTGCACTGTGCAGACATCTTTTTCAGATCTACGTGGTCAATTCTGCTCTCCTCTGCCTCAGGAAGGCTCTGCTGAATATATGCAAGAAGCTCCGGATTTTTTTCCTCAATCTCATTTGCAATGGTGTAGGCTTCCACTTCTGTCTCCGCCAGCACTGCATCCATCACCTGTTTAAAGGTGGGAACCCCTCCGCATACAACCAGGTCTACAATCTCCACGCCCTTTGGAATGGGCATTCCTGCATCACCGATCATAAACAGATCTTTATGTCCCAGCTCTGCGATACAACGGATCAGCTGGGCATTTAAAATCCCTGATTTTTTCATGCTATTCCTCCTGCATCTCTGATTATTACTATAAATCTTTTTCAGATTTTTTTCAACTTTTCAAATTATTTTAATATTAAGAAAGGTTTTATAAATGTTAAGTCTTCTTCTGTTTCATACTTTAATTTGTTTAATAAATCATTATAATTAGAAGCATTAAAGTAATTTAATATTTTATCATAATAAATTTTTTTAATTTTATTTTTGTCATTGATCATTAATCTTAAGTTTTTATATGAACAATCAATTTCTTTAGATAATTCCTCTAAAGTAATACCTTCATATTCTAAATAAAAGTTTAAAAACTTTAAATCAATTTTATTTTTTTCTTTAACTATATCTTTTAATTCATTAATGCTTTCCACATTAAAATATTCTAATAATTTACTCATCATATTATCATTTAATGTTTGTCTTCCATTTAAAGCATAATTTAAAATTGCTCTAGAACAACCAATATAATCTGATAACTCTTTTTGATCAATTGATAAATATGATAAATAATCATTTAAAAAACTTATATCATTACTTTTATCTGGAATAAAATTATCAACTATATTCTTCATTTCATCAAAACTTTTGACATTTAAAAATTCTAAAATATCATTCATATATTGTTCTTTTAAAACATATTTCCCGTTTAACATGCTGATAAGATAAGTATAGTTAATACAAATACCATTTGCTAATTCTTCTAATGATATTTTTTTAATTTTAATATACATTCTTAAATATTTTGTAAATTCTTTAAAATTTTTAGGAATGTTAGCTAAATATTTTAACTCATTTAAGTTATCTATATTCAAATATTCTAAAATTTTATTAATATATATTTCATTAAAATTATATCTTCCATTTAACATACCACAAAGATACGAACAATTAATATTAATACCTTTTGCTAATTCTTCTAATGTTATTTTTTCTTTTTTCATATATTGTTTTAAATATTTAATAATTTTTTTAGAATCACCAGATTTTTTCTTTAATTCATCATAATCTTTTAAGTTTAAAAACTCTAAAATTTTATTAATATATGTTTCAGTTAAAGTACGTCTTCCATTTAATATGTCACTAAAATATGAATAACTTATATTTATACCATCTGATATGTTCTTTAAAGTAATATTTTTATTTTTTATATATAACTTTAAGTAACTAACAAATTCTTTAGAATCTATTAAATTATCGACTGTTTTTTTTAATTCATCATAATTTTTTATATTTAAAGCCCTTAATATTTCTTTTAAATATTTTTCATCTGTAATATACTTTTCGTTAAAAGTTTTACTTATTTGTGAAGTACTAATTCCAGTAATAGTTGCTATATCAACAATTTTTATCCCTTTTATACTAATATATCTCTTTAGGTAATTATTTATTTCAACTGTATTTAAAGATTTTTCAATAATTTCTATATTATCTTTATCCTTTGTTTCTTTAAAAGAAAACTCATTTACTATCCTTCTTTTATCATGAAAAGTATTTATTTCATTTTTTTCTTTTTCTTCTAATTTTTTTAAATCATTTATATTATTTACCTTAAAATATTCACATATTTTATTTATTATTATAATTGGCGTTAATTTTTTCCCTGTAATATAATTAGTTAATTCTTCCTTACTTATATTACAATAAATAGATAAACCATCAATATCTATATTTTTATTAGATAAAAATCCTATATTAAATTTTTTGTCAAACCCAGATGTTACCTTATTTTCATCTTTTATCTTTTCTATTTCATTTTTTACTTTATTATATAATTCGTCATAATTATTTACTTCCATATATTTATATAACATTGATAAAAATGATTTAGTTGGGACTTCTAAGCCATTAAAATAATTCTTTATTTTGTATGCATCAACATAAAAAATTCCTACTAAATCATAAATACTAATTTTTTTTAATTTTATATATTCATTCATAAAAGATAAATTATAATTTTTCACTTATATCACCCCTTTTTTATCAGTGATATAGTATACATTGATATTTATTTTTTGTCAAAAAAAAGAACATAAGCATCCCGCATTATATTCTTTTTTAACATATTTACTATCATGTCATTAATATTATTTTCAAAATTTATTTTTTAATACATTTTTTTAATTATTTATTGAATGATGAATCATTGGAGTAGCATAGTTTATTTCACTAAAAGTATATCCTAAATTTATTGATTCTTTTATGATGTTCTCTAATGAATTTTTTGTAGTTTCTTTTGTATCATGCATTAAAATAACTACTTTATTTCTATCATTTTTCTTAAGTGAATTAATTACATTTTCATATACTTGTTTTTCATTTGCTCCTCCTGCATCATTTGAATCAACATTCCAATCATAATACCTATATCCATTTTGTTCAACTTCTCTTGTAAGACTACTCATTATACCTTTATTAAACTTACTTACAGTATTACTAGATCCACCAGGAAATCTAAGAAATATACTATCATAACCTGAAGAAATACTAATTCTATTTTTTAACTTATTTAAGTCTTCAAAATAAGCATCTTTACTAGAATAAATTTGTTTATAGTTATGAGAACATGAATGTAAACCTATTGTATGACCTTTTTGAATATATTTTTTTGTATATTCTTCTAGATTATTACTACATACAAGAAAAAAAGTTGCTTTTACATTATACTTATCTAAAATATTTAATATGTCATCAGTATATTTAGATGGTCCATCATCAAATGTCAAATATATAACTTTTCCATTTTCAACTTCTTCTTTGTCTTTTAATTTATTTTCTAAATCTATTTTATTTTCTGTTAATTTTTTAATATTTTTATTAATATTATTAATTTCATTATTAATCTCTTTTATTTTTTTATATTGATCATTCTTCTTTTTTTCTAACTTTTTATTCTTCTCTATAATATTTAATTTATATATAATTTTTTGGTTATATATTTTGTTAAAATTATTATATGAAATAATTATTGTCGTTGTAAATAATATTATTAATATAACTATAGTAAATTTCCTATTATTCATACTTTTTTAAATTATTTTCTAATATATTTATATAATTAGAAATATTTTCTTCCCTTTTTAAATTAAAATTTTGTTCTTCTTCTAATTTATATATTTTTTCTTTATTATAATTAATAATATTATTATTTTCACTTATAGATTTTAGTGATTTATTATAAAGATTATTAATATTATTATAATAGTTATTAAAAAGAGCAATCAAGCATATAATAAATGCATTAATGAATATTAAAAGTATTATCATAATTCTTTTTTTCACTTTAACACCTCTAATTCAAAAGGACCCAAATACATATTAGGTCCTTTTCAAACTTATGTCATATATTTCATATGACATTTATATTATTATCTATATAAAATTTTTTATACTACTTTTCGTGAAAAAAATTTAAAATTTTTCCTACTTTAAATGTTATTGATTTTGAATTTTTGATTGCTGTACTTTTTCCTATAGCTTTTCCACCTATTGTAAAAGATGCGATTAGGGCAGTTACTATTAAAACTGTTAATGATGAATTTATATTAAATTTAACAGCTAATTTACTAGCAACAAGTATTCCTGCTCCACCACTAACTACACCACATACATCTCCTATAACATCATTACAAATAGATGCTAATTTATCTGAATTTTTTAAAAGAATTACAGAATGTTTACTTCCTTTTACTTTTTTTGATGCCATAGAATGAAATGGAGTTTCGTTTGCAGCTGTTATAGCAACTCCAATCATATCAAAAATTATTCCAATGCCTATAAAAACTATTATTAATAATATTCCAAATATTATATTGATATTTGGTATTATTGTTTCAGATAAACTTGAAAATATAATTGATAATATAAAGGATACTATTGTTACAATTATTATCCAAGTTATTTTATTATTTTTTTTATTTTTTTTCATATTATCTCCTAAAACAAAAAAAATATGAATGGTACCGGTATAATAAACTTTACGTCATAGGTCAAGTAGGATTTCCCACAATTTAACCTTTCGTTACCAAAAGGCGGTTCCCCTTTAATAAATGTATATATCGTTTCCGAATATATGACTTGATTACCACTTAGTACGTACTGCAATCTTACACCAGTATACAGCCTAGGAGATTTCCTCAATGATATTAATTTATTACTAGTCTTTTTTGCAAATTCAATTTCATATAGCGATATAATATAAATAAAATGGCCACTATTATTTATATATTTCTATAATTCCAAGAAATTCACTCAAGGCAAGCTACGCTACTCAAAGCTTTCGCCTCAAAGTAGGTTTAATCTTAATTCGTACTAAAGTCAAGGCTAAAGCACAAGATTAAGTCTCCACGTAATATGGGTTCTGCTTATATGCCGTTATAAGTTTCCCATAGAACTATCCTCCCAGCATCCACCCCAGTCTGGGCGACCAAAGCAAACACAAGAAGTTTCACAGATGTGCTCTTTAACGAATTTTTAGGCTCGTCTTCATAATAAATATATCAACTAGGATACTGCACCTTCATACAATATAATTATATCTAATTTTTACGTTTTTGTCAATTTTTTGAGTCCTTTATATCATCAATGTATAATATTAATTTATTATACTTTTTATGCCATATTTATGATATAATTTATTAAAGGAGATTTTTATGAAAAATGATAATAAAATAAAAATAAATATGCTTTCTATGGCAGATTCTGTTGATGGTCAAGGTGTTGGATCTGCATACTTAGAATTAATGAAATTATTAAAAGAAGATGGAATGGATGATTTTGAAATATATTTAAATAAAGGAACAAAATATGATATATTACACGCTCATACTGTTGAACCAAGAAATTATATAAAAATGAAATTAACAAAAAGTCCAACTGTCGCATATGTTCATTTTTTACCTGATACATTAGATGGTTCTATTAAACTACCAAAATTTGCTTTTGGAATATTTAAAAAGTATGTTATTAAATTTTATAAGAATGCAGATTACTTAGTTGTTGTTAACCCTATTTTTAAAAATGATATGGTTAAAGCTGGTATTGATAAAGATAAAATAACATATATTCCTAATTTTGTTTCAAAAGAAATGTTTTATAAGAAAGAAAAAAAAGAAATAGAAAATATAAGAAAGAAATATAATATTGATAAAAAGAAATTTGTAGTATTAGGTGCAGGACAAATACAAAATAGAAAAGGTGTTTTAGATTTTGTTGAAGTAGCAAAAAAATTACCTGATATTCAATTTATTTGGGCTGGAGGATTTTCTTTTGGTGGTATTACAGATGGACATCATGATCTTAAAAAAGTTATGGAAAATCCACCTAAAAATGTTAAATTTTTAGGAATTATACCTAGAGATGAAATGAATGATTTATTTAATGCCTCTGATTTACTTTTTGTACCATCTTACAATGAATTATTTCCAATGACAATACTAGAAGCAATTAGTACTGATACACCAATATTACTTAGAAATCTAGAATTATATGAAGATATACTGTTTAAAAAATACTTAAGTGGTAATAATAATGAAGAATTTGCAAATATTATAAAAGACTTAAGTACAAATAAAAAAGAATATGAAAAGCAAGTAAGAAATGCAAAAGAAATATCTGAATTTTATAGTAAAGACAATGTTTATAAATTATGGAAAGAATTTTATAAAAGCATATTAAAAAGAAATGAATGATCATTTCTTTTTTAATCTAATTTAGCAACAGATAATTTATCTCCATCTTTAACAATTAACATAGTAGCAGATGTTTGAAAATTATTTTTCTTAGTATATATCCAGCTTACCTTAACTTGATATGCATTTGCTTCTGTAACGTTTTTAAAATCATCACTTTTTAATATAGTTGAAGGAACAACTTTCTCTATACTATCTACTGTAACGGATGCTACTTCTGGTAAATCTTGATTTCTATCATTATCTAAATTACTTTTTACTTGTTTATATATTCCTGCTCTTGCTAAATCAACAAAATCAGTTCTAAATGATGAATAAACAAATTGTACAGAACCAACATCATTAATATTTGATTTATTACTTAGTGTATAAAAATCAATAATAAATAATTTACTTACTAATGATGCATATTTTTCATTATCTATATCCTTTTTAGATAATTCTTTTTTTAATTCTGCAAAAGTATCTTTAAATAATTTTGTATCAGAGTCTACAACTTCGTAATCAAAATTTTCAATTTGATCTACTATATTTTTCTTTGGTTCATTTGTATTATCTTTTTTTAAGTTTAATGCAAATAATACTAAAACTATAGCAATTAATAATACTATTAAAAATATTATTAATTTTTTCTTTTTAGACATTTTTTTCTTTGGCATTCCGTTATTATCTAATTTTCTTTTCTTTTTCATACTATTCCCCTTCTACTTTTTTTAATTTATCTTTTTCAGTTTTTATTAAATCATATTTTATAATATCATTCGATATGTTTAATCTTTTAGTAGCATATTCATTATTTTTTTCTATTTCATCATTGTCAACTATATAATCTGTATTTAATATCTTATATTGATCTTTTTGACTATTATAATAAATATTGTTTGTAAGCCAGTTACCATTTGGGAATACAACAATATTATCAGTTAAATTCATAATATCATTTCCTAAATTATATTTTGGTTTTACGCCTAACATATTAGCAAGCGTTGGCATTGCATCATACATACCCATAGCAGTATCTATTTTCTTAGATATATTACCATCTTTTTCCCAAATTATAAATGGAACTGATCTATTAAGTTCATACCAATAATAATCTATATCAGTATAATTTGGATCATCTTTTTCTAATACATCATCAGTTTCTTTATTATAGTTATACATTCTTACATAATCTGATTTTGCAAGTTTAGCATCATGATCACCATAGAATACTAATATTGTATTATCAAGAAGTCCTGCCTCATCTAATTCAGTTATTAATTCTCCAATTGCAGAATCTGCATAATGTGCTGATTTGAAGTAATTACCAAGTTTTGTTCCTTCCATATATGGATATGAAACGGTTTCTTTTACTTCTTCTCCATTTTCATTTGTTTTTGTAACCTCTTCTTTAATATCTACATCAAATTCACCATATTTATCTGTATCATCAAATGGTGTATGATTTGAAAGCATTATCAAAGTTGCATATACTTTATCATGTTCACTAAATTCTTTCTTTAATTTTTCTACTGATTGTTTAAAGAATGATTTATCTGATAAACCAAGTCCTATAACATCATCTATATTATAATCTTGTTTACTATAAAATTTATCATATCCAAGTTTTTTATGGAAATTATTTCTATTCCAAAAATCGCCAGTATTAGCATGCATACTAACAGTTCTATAACCTTCACCTTTTAGTAATTTCTGAAGAGTTTCATATTCTCTATTCCAATAACTTATAGCAACTGCACCATTAGTTACTGGTAATAATGAGGTTGCAAATGTAAATTCTGAATCACTACTTGTTCCACTACTTGCTTGTGAATAATAATTACTAAAGTACATCCCTTCATTTTTTAATCTATTTAAATTAGGAGTTACTTCTTGTCCATTAAATGAGGTATTTAATGCAGTATTTTGCATACTTTCTGTATGAATTACTATTACATTTTTACCTTTAAATTTATCAGTATATTCATTTGTTTTAGATTCTTCTTTACTTGAATAAAACTCTCTAAAATCTTTAGCAGCATTGTCATAACCAAATAAAGTATTAAATTTAGCATCTAAGCTTTTAAATAAGTCATTTAACTGATATGTATATACACCAAATTTTTCTACTAAGAATTCTCTATTCCATTGTTTACTTAATCTACTATATTCAACACCTGTTACTGTCATAAAAAATAATGCGTATACAACTATTCCTAATACAAGTGTACCTGTAAATCTTTTCTTTTTATTTTCCTTTTTAGTTACAACATTATAATGGTCTTTTTTCTTTAATTTATTATGTAATATTATTAATAAAATAGGTTGCCATAAAAACATAAAATCTTTAAATTGAAGTACATTTTTTACAACTGCATCCCCAACATCTACAACAGTTAAAGATACTGCGATAAGTGAGAATGATGCGAATGACATGTAATATGTATAATAAAGTGAATTAATTACACATACTGCGGTAAAAATTATCGATAATATCATTAGATATTTAAATCTATTTCTTGGTTTAAATAAATATACAAATGAACCAAGTAACAATATTAATGCTAAATCTGCCATTATTGGTTTTATAGCAAAATAATTATGTACTGTAAAAAATCTAAGAAGCATTCCATTAATAAGTGTTGTTATTACAAATGTAAAAAATAATTTATTTGTGCTTATATAATCTTTATAATTAAAGTTTTTAATTTTATCTATTTGTTTTTGAATTTTTTCTTTCACTAAACATTACCTCCATACTGTTTAATTATATCATTATTTATAGTTTTTTTCTATATTATTAAGTAACTTGTGTAAACTAATACTCTATATTACTATTAGCATTAATACTCATACCAAGAACAAATATATAACTAATTAAATATATCCAAAGCATTAAAACTATTATTTTAGATGCACTTCCATAAAATGTATCATAGCTAGATATATTAGATATATAAAAAGAATATAATGAAGTCAAAATTGACCATAAAATAGTTGTAAATATCGCACCTTTATTAACAGATTTAGCACTTATTTTTTTATTAGGTGAAATCATATATATAAATTTTATATTTATATATATGATAAATATTGAAATTGGCCACTTTAATATATTATAAACAAAAATTATATTGTCAGTAAGTGATGATATTATTTTAAAATTATGAAGTATATTTAATACTTTAGTACTGAATATAGGAATTATAATTATAAACGCAACAAGTAAAATAAGTATAATAGCCATTATAAATGATTTTATTATTTCTCTTATTGTATTTTTATCTTGTGAACCATATATGATTGAAGCTACTCTCATTATAGATCTTGTTCCTTTTGATACTAATAATAAAGCAGATACCATTAAAAATATAGTACTATAATCAAGAGTTTTCTCCTTAAGCAAAGGAATTATTAATGAACCAGTTCCTGCAGGAAATCCATTTGATATTAAATTTGCAAGACTATCTGTTGATATAGATAAAAAAGAAGAAGCTAAACTAATTATTAATAATATAGGAATTATTGACAATAACAAAAAGAAAGACAATTGTCCAGGTAAAACTGACATAACTGGCTTTCCCATTAATTCAATAACATTTTTTATAAAACTTCTAAAATTATTATTTACTTTACTCATTTAGCTCACCTTTTTATTTTTTTTCAGGAGTTTCTTTATTTGTTTTTATTTCAAGTACTGCTTCATTTATCGCATCATCTATAGTTTTTACATCATCAAGTATCATACTATATCCCAAAGATGCACCAAACTTATATGGTAAATTTTTGAATTCCTTATATAATCTTCTCATATATGTTATAACTTTTGTTTCTTCATAACCTACCATATAAATTAAGAATTCATCACCATTTGTCCTAACAATATCACTTTGTTCTAATTGGTTATTAATAAGGATATTTGCTGCTTTTCTAATAACCATATCTCCTTCTTCATGACCATAAACATCATTAATATGCCCAACTTTATTTATATTTATTACAATAATAGCTTGTGGATAAATTTTATTTGCTTGCCATTTAATATAATTTTCATTTAAATAATGTCTGTTTTTTAAAGAAGTTAAATGATCTACATACCTCATTTTATCTTCTTTCTTTATTTTATTAGATACATTTTTATTTTTAAAATATACTATACTAAATACAACTAACACTGTTAAACCTATAATCATATAAATATATGTTAAATCTATTTTTTTACTATCATTATTAAATTTTAATAATGCTCTGGATTTATATAAGTCAGTATTTATAGTTGAAATATAATATTTATATAAACTTACAAATGCTTTATTTTTATTTGTATTTAATAATATAAAGTTAAAATCAGAATCTATACTTTGTTCATAGATAACCTTAAAATCACTAAGTTCACTATTTTTATAGTAATCATATGTATTATAATCTAATATAACAATTTTTTCATCATTTAAAGAATTAAATAAACTAGTTGCCTTCTTATATTTTTTTACATCTATGGATGTTTTATCTGATATATAATTAGCAAGCTTATTATCAAGCATAGATACTTCTTTACCCTTTAAAGATGCAAGTGAACTTACAGCTGTATTAATATTTTTGTAACTTGTTAATACAACAATTCTTTCATTATATGGAGAAAAACTATAATCAAAATTATTAGTTAATTTATCAAATTTATAATAATTAAATGCTATATCTACTTTTCCTTCGTTTAATGCTTTTGTTAAATCTTTAATAGAATTATATTCTTTTACTTTAAAAGTAACACCCATGCTGCTTGCAAAATTATCTAAAATTTCACTATTATACCCAATAAAATCATCGTTTATTTCTGTTTCATATGGAATATTCTTTACATATCCGTAAACATAATCTTTACTTTTAAAATTAGATTTAGCAATCTCATCGTATTCTTTTTTATCAAAATATAAATTAAATAGTCTTTCATTATATGCACTAGAATATTTATCTCTCATCCATCTAATATAATATTTTTTAAAAATACTATTTAATAAATTTTCTTCACCATTTATTTTTAAAACATAATTATTATAAATATCTGTTATATTATATACTACATAAAAATTATTACTAAAAATTTTATCTAAATTTATATCATTTGGAATAATGGCATATTTTATATCATTATTTTTAAGTGCATTTACTATCGAATCAACATTATTATATGTATTATATATAACTGTATCATTATTTCCAAAATATTCTTTTACTAATGTTAAATCTGATTCAGTTACACCAATAATAACATTATCAAGTTTATTAAAATCTTTTATTTTTTCAGATTCTTTACTTATCATTACATAGTTATCTGTATACATTAAAAGTTCATTATCATCTAATTTAGCTTTATTGTTTATTTCAAATGTATAACCACTATCCTTTGATTGTTTACTAGAAACATAAGGAATCTTATTAAATTCAATACCTGTATCCTTTGAAAAATCATCAAGGAAGTCAAAGAAAACTCCTTCACCTTCATATCCAAATATAGGAATATCATTTAAAATAGAAACATCAACTACTGTTGATTTATTCTTTTCAATCCATCTTTTTTCAAGAACAGAAAAAACACCATTTGCATCATTTTTATTTTTTATATTAAGAGATATAATCCCACCAGCAATAATAATTCCAAGTATTATAAAAATTATAATTATCTTTTTTATATCTATACTTTTTTTATTTTTCATAAGTTACACCTACCAAACTATTGACTCACTTTTAGTGTTTTTATATCCCATTATTGGAAATTCTTTTACTGTAGTCTTTGTTGTTGTACCATCGCTATTGGTAACATCTTTTTCAGTACCCTTTTCTGTACTTTTAGTTATAATATATTCAATATCATAAAAACCTTTTACTTCACTAGAAAAATTTTGTAATGATTCTTCTGCTATTTTTTTAGCATCATCTACTGATACATCATCATTAACATTAAAAATAACATTTACTATTTTTCCATGTATATTCATTTTAGCTTCAGATACTTTTTCGTTTTCACTTAAAGATTTAGTGACTTTATTTTGATCATCTTTAGTAAAACTTATTTTATCTATTCCATCTAGTCTATTTCCATACTTTGAACCACCTCTTGGAATAAATATACTTTTAATAAATATTAAACAAATTATCAATATAACTACTAAAATTATAAGTAATAATCTTTTTTTATTTTTTGTTAACTTTTTTAATTTATCTTTCATTTTAACACCTCTTAAGCATTCTTTATTATATCATACATATTAACATTATACAATGAACCTATTTTACCAAAGAAAAGTTTGATAAATATTTTTCACTTAGTCTATTTACTTCTTGCTGATTAAACTCTTGACTTCTCATACCATTAAATTTAGCATGATCAACTTCAAATGGTTTAACAGTAATTTTTTCAGTAGTAGAACTACTAGTTTTTAAAACATCTTCAAGTGGTAAAATTGGATCATTTAATATAGTATTATCTTTAATCTCTTCTATTTTTTCTTCACTTACATTTTTAGAAGCAATACCATTATTCATTTTGTTTTCTATTTCTGACATTTTTTTTTCAATTTCACTAATTCTACTTTCTAAATTTTTAACAGCTGGATTATCCATATATTCTCCTCCTTAATTTATAGCCTGTTCTATAATGGCTTCTCTCACCTTTGCCCATTCATCTTCATTACTAATTGAATCAAAATAATAATCTCCATTTTCTTCTCTTAATCTTGACACATAAGTCTTTATATTATCACCATTTTTTTCATTAAATGTATATACAATATAATCATTATGATTCTCATTTAAAGTAAATGATGTGATTACATCTGCTTGTATTTGTTGACCTTGGGAATTAGTAATTAACACCTTCTTATTCATTATATCCCTCCATATTCTATATAGAATTATACCATTAATCAATAGTAAATACAAGAACAAAAAAAGTACAATTTATTTTTGTACTTTTAATATTCTATATTTGATTTTAGAACTTCAATGGCGGGACGAACACCATTGTCCCCAGCATTCGAAACAGTGTCGTTGACGACATTACGGCCGTAGCCGGTCACATACCAAGCAATGCCAGAATAACCAAAATCAGGGTTCTCTAACCACCATGCCCACGCTGCATTACTACCATTTGAATACTTTGTA
>URBY01000032.1 GCA_900546245.1 uncultured Mycoplasmatota bacterium
AGTTAATAAGTATAAAACAATTTTTAAATGATAATAAAATTTCATTATCATTAGAATTATTATTATATCTACAGGAAAATAATAATTATTTTTTCAAGATGAATGAGTTATTGTTTGATAAATATAAAACTCAAATAGAAAACGATACTATTAGTATGGTAATTGATGATAATTTTATTATTTCATCGTTAGAAGCTTTTTGTATAAAGCAAAATATAGAAATAAAAAATGATGATGAAAAATATATTAATTGTGAAAATAGTTTAATGCTTTATTTAAATGAAATTAGTAATTTTAAAGTTTTATCCTGTGAAGAAGAAAGAGCATTAGCTATAAGAATTAAAAATGGAGATATTGAAGCTAAAAGAATATTTTTACAAAGTAATTTAAGATTAGTAGTAAGTATCGCAAAGAAATATAGAGGTAAAATAATGCCATTTCTTGACTTAATTCAAGAAGGTAATTTAGGTCTTATGAAGGCACTAGATGGATATGATGTATCCAAGGGTTACAAATTTTCAACATATGCAACATGGTGGATAAAACAATCAATTAGGCTTGCTATTATAAAAAAAGGTAATGAAATTAGGGTTCCAACTGGTGTTTATGAAAATGTTAATAATTATAAAAAGAAGGAAGAAGAGCTAAGTGTAATATTGGGTAGAGATCCAACAGACTTTGAAATGTCTGAAGTTTGTAATATTCCTATTTCTGAAGTACGAAAAATGAAATCAATATTGCTTTTACAAAATCATAGTACAAGTTTAAATAGTTTAGTAAATGATGAAACAACTAGTACTTTTGAAGATTTTCTTCCATCAAATGATGAAACAATTGAAAATTTAGCAAGTTTATCTATGTTAAATGCAGAAATACTTACTTTGTTTGATAGTTGTAATTTAAAGGAAAGAGAGAAAGAAATATTAGTTTTAAGATATGGACTTAATGGTAATAATCCAATGAAATTAATAGAAGTTGCTAAAGAATATAATTTAACATATGAGAGAGTTAGACAAATAGAATCTAATGCGATTAATAAAATTAGAAATGGTAAAAAAATAGATGATTTCTTAATATATATGAGTAATCCTAAAGAAGCAAAGAAAAGATTATATGATTTTCGTGAAAATTATAAAAAAGATAAAAAGTTAAGATATAAAAAAAGTATTTAAAAAAATAAAATATTATGTTATAATATTTTTAGTTTAAAAGTTGTGATGAGGAAGTAGTAATATAATTAATATTTTTTAAGAGAGTTAGCGTGTGGTGAGAAGCTAATAAAATATATTATATGAATTCATCCTCTGAATGTATAATGAAAAGTTATAACGTTTATCTAGCGTTAATAGATTAAAGAGCATAGAAATATCTATGAAGTAAGGTGGTACCGCGAAAAATCGTCCTTACATCATAGATATTTTTTTTGGAGGTAAATATGAAAAAGAGGTTTATATTTGATCTTGATGGAACACTTCTTCATGGAGATTTTTCTAGGTCAATAGAGTACTTTAAAAGTGTATTAACTGAAGAAGAAGCAAAAAAATTCTTCTTAATATATCCTAGATATTTGACTGAATTTGAAAAAGAACATGAAAAATATGATTATAGTACTTTAAGTAAATTTTTAAGTGAAAAAACAGGTATAAACATTACATGTGAAATAATAGATGGTTGGGTAAAAGTAAACTCTAGTGCAAACGATAGATTACTTGATGAGACAAAAAGTATGCTTGAATACTTAAAAGATAAGAAAAAAAGTTTAGTAGTACTTACAAATTGGTTTAAAGATGAACAAGTAGAAAGACTTAAAAATGCTGGAATATTGGAATTCTTTGATGATGTTTATACAGGTGATACTTTTCTTAAACCAAATAAAGAAAGTTATATAACCGCATGTGGTGACTTTTGTATAGATGAATGTATAATGATAGGAGATTCAATAGAAAAAGATGTAATTGGTCCAAATAAATTTGGAATAGATTCAATTTATTATAATCCTGAAAATAAGGAATATGATAAGAGTAAGATATTAAGTATAAATAGTTTTGATAAGATAAAGGAGATGTTTTAAAATGAATAAAGAAGAAAGAGTAAAAAATTTAAAAGAAGAAATTATAGAAAAATTAAAAAAAGTTACAACTTTAAAAGAATTAAATGATTTAAAGGTAGAATATTTAAGTAAAAAAGGACCTATTTCAGAACTTTCATCATTAATGAAAAAAATACCAAATGAAGAAAAGAAAGAATTTGGTTCACTTTTAAATGATTTAAAAACATTTGTTAATAACTCATTTGATGAATTAAAAGAAAAATTAGAAGAAGAAGCATTAAATAAAAAATTAGAAGAAGAAAAAATAGATATCACTTTAAGTGGAACTTTTATTCCATCAGGAAGTCCATCAATAATAGAAAAAATAGTTGAAGAAACAGAAGAATTCTTTATAGGAATGGGATATGATGTTTTAGAAGGACCTGAAATAGAACTTGATAAATATAACTTTGAAATGCTTAATTTACCAAAGGATCATCCTGCTAGAGATGCACAAGATACATATTATTTAGAAGGTGAAAATATCTTACTTAGAAGTCAAACATCACCAGTTCAAGTAAGAACAATGTTAAAAGGAGAAGGTAAAACTCCAATTAGAATGATATGCCCTGGTAAAACATACAGAAGAGAAGATATAAATGCGACTCATGAACAAGAATTTACTCAAATTGAAGGACTTGTAATTGATAAAAATATATCACTTAGTGATTTAAAAGGAACATTTGATGCATTTATAAAAAATATGTTTGGAGAAGGAGTAGAAGCAAGATTTAGACCAAGTTATTATCCATTTACAGAACCATCAGTAGAGATGGATATGAGTTGTATATATTGTGATGGAAGTGGTTGCTCAATGTGTAAACCAAAAGGATGGATAACTATTTGTGGTGGAGGAATGGTTCATCCTAATGTATTAAAGGCATGTGGTTATGATCCAGAAGAATATCAAGGATTTGCGTTTGGTATGGCTGCTGAAAGAATATCAATGCTTAAATATGGTATTACTGATATGAGAGTATGTCATGAAAATGATTTAAGAGAAACAAAAAATTTTGATAGAAAGGAGATTAGATAACTATGATAAGTATGAACTGGGTAAAAGATTATATTGATATAGAAGATGAGAATCTTGATGAACTAGCAGATAAAGTAACAAAAGCAGGTATAAATGTTGAACATGTAATATCTAATCATATTGATAATTTAGTTGTAGGAAAAGTATTATCATGCGTTCCTCATCCTGATTCAGATCATATGCATGTATGTATGGTAGATGTAGGAAAAGAAACTATTCAAATAGTATGTGGCGCACCAAACGTAAAAGAAGGAATAAAAGTAATAGTGGCTCTTCCAGGAGCTACACTTCCAGGTAATTTTACTATTTCAAAAAGTAAAAAAAGAGGTGTTGACTCAAATGGTATGATATGTGCTTTATCAGAAATAGGATTAGAAGAAGACACGGAAGAAAACTATAAAAAAGGTATATATGTATTAGATGATGATGCGCGCGTTGGAGTAGATGCCTTAGAATATATGGGAGCATGCGACACTTTATACGATTTAGACATACATAAACACAAAAATAATGATTGCTTTTATCATATAGGATTTGCTTATGAAGTAGGAGCAATCTTAGGAAAAAAAGTAAACTTACCAGATGATAGTTACGAAGAAATAAGTGATTCAGTTAAAAATCATTTTAACTTAAAAGTAGATACAGAAAATTGTACATATTATAAAGCTAAAATGGTAACAGATTTAAAAATAGGTGAATCTCCTAAATTTATTCAAAATAGATTAATATCCGCAGGCATGAGACCAATAAATAATATAGTTGATATTTCAAACTATGTAATGCTTGAATATGGTCAACCACTTCATTTCTTTGACAAAAATAAACTAGGTAATGAAATACTTGTTAAAATGGCAAATGATAATGAAGAAGTAGTAACTTTAGATAAAAAAGAAAGAACATTAAGTTCTGATGATATTGTAATAACAGATGGAAAAAGAGTAGTCGCAGTTGCGGGAGTAATGGGCGCACTTAATACTGATGTTGATGAAAATACAAAAGAAGTATTAATAGAAAGTGCTATATTTAATCCTACTAATATAAGAAAAACAGAAAAAAGATTAAATCTAAGAAGTGAAGCATCTATGAGATATGAAAAGGGATTAAATTATGAATATACTATAAAAGCACTAGATAGAGCGTGTCATTTACTTGAAAAATATGCAGGTGGTAAAGTATTAAGTGATTATGTACTTTATGATAATGAAGATAAAAAAGAGAAAAAAATAACATTTAAAACAGAAAAAGTAAATTCGTTACTTGGTATTACACTTACTGATAAGGATATTGAAGATCAATTAGATAAATTAGATTTTAAATATACTTTAGATGGTGATACTTTTGAAGTAACTATTCCAAGAAGAAGATTAGATATAGAAAATAATGTTAATGATATAGTTGAAGAAATTGGTAGACTATATGGATATCATAATTTAAAAAATACACTTCCAGTATTACCTACAAAAGAAGGAAAATATGAAGAAGTAATAGCATTTAGAAAAAATATCAGCAAAAGAATGAGAAGTTTAGGATTAAATGAAGTTAGAACTTATACATTAGTTGATAAAAAAACATCTAATTTATTCTCTAAAGATAAAAAGGTAATAGAAGTACCTAACCCAATGAGTCAAGATAGATCAGTACTTAGAAAATCAATGATACCATCTTTAATAGATGTAATTAAATATAATAAATCTAGAGGACTTAAAGATATTAATATTTATGAAACAAGTAAAGTATTCTTTGATGATTTTAAAGAAGAAAATTATTTAGGTGTTGCATTATATGGAAATTATATAAGTACATCTTGGAATAATTCAAAAATAAAAACTGATTTTTATGTAATAAAAGGTATTGTAGAAAATTTACTTGATTATTTAGGTCTTAAAAATAGATATTCATTTGTAATTAGTACTGAAGAAAATTTACATCCTGGAATAAGCGCAGATATTATTTTAGATAGACAAAAAGTTGGATTTATTGGAAGAGTTCATCCAAAACTAGAAAAAGATGAAATATATGTACTTGAATTATCGATAGATAAATTAAATGTAAAAACTAAACCAATTAAATTTAAACCAGCATCAAAATTACCAAGTATAACAAAAGATTTAGCATTTATAGTTGATAAAAATGTAACAAGTGAAGAAGTAGAAAAATTAATTAAAAAGTCAGGTTCAAGAATGCTTACTAATATTGAAGTATTTGATGTTTATACAGGTGAAAATGTTGATAAAGATAAAAAATCAATTGCATATAAATTAACATTTACTGATATGGATAAGACATTAACTGATGAAGAAGTTATGAATGTATTTAATAAAATAATAGATGATGTAACTAGTAAAATGGATGCTAAACTTAGAAATATGTAAAAGTGCAAAATAAATTTGTACTTTTTTTAGTTGTTCTAATTATTCATTTTTTAATTTTTTTCGTATTATATAATCGAAAGGAGCGAAATTATGGATAATTGTGAAGAGCAAAGAATATTAGATATGATAAATAAAAATAAGAAGTGTTGTAGACCATGTTTTGGTCCAACAGGACCGACAGGAGCAACAGGTCCCGCAGGAGGCCCAACAGGTCCAACAGGTCCACAGGGAATACAAGGAGTGCAAGGTCCAACAGGCCCAACAGGTCCACAGGGAATACAAGGACTTCAAGGTACTCAAGGAGTTCAAGGAGTACAAGGTCCAACAGGACCAACAGGCCCACAGGGAATACAAGGATTACAAGGTACTCAAGGACTTCAAGGAGAACAAGGCCCAACAGGACCAACAGGCCCACAGGGAATACAAGGACTACAGGGTACTCAAGGACTTCAAGGAGAACAAGGTCCAACAGGACCAACAGGACCAACAGGTCCAACAGGTCCACAAGGAATACAAGGAGAACAAGGTCCAACAGGACCAACAGGTCCACAAGGACTTCAAGGAGAACAAGGTCCACAAGGAATACAAGGAGAACAAGGCCCAACAGGACCAACAGGTCCCGCAGGAGCAACAATTTCACCAACTAATACTTATGGAAGAAAATATGATACTACAGAAAATACAATTACTTTAACACAAAATGTTGCGGCAGATGTACCACTTGGAAGTAATGGACCAGCAAATGGAATAACTTTAGATACACAAAATAAATTAACGATACCAGAAAATGGCGTTTATCAAGTTGATTATTATTTTTATGGTAGTCCAAGTACTAGTACAGATGTTACAGTAAGACTTAATCAAAATACAACACCTATTAGTAATACATCAATTACAAAAAGTTTAACAGCAAATGTAGATACAGAATTTTCTGGAAGTACTATAAATTCATTTAACGCAAATGATCAAATTGGTTTATCAATAGAAGCAACAGATGCAGCAACTATATCTCCAGGACCAGATACTAGTGCTTATATTAATATTGTAAAAATAGCTTAAATATAATGACTCCTCAATTTTGGGGAGTTTTTACATACAAAAATTTACATCCTTCATAAAATATATTAAAGGAGTGAAAAAATGAATGATTGTGAAAAACAGAGAATATTAGACATGATTAATAAAAATAAAAAATGTTGTAGAACATGTTTTGGTCCAACAGGTTCAAAAGGTGAACAAGTAGAAGCATTACCAACAGGACCGATAGGATTATCAGAAACCATAGAAGTAGTAGAAACAAAAACTGGTGATCCAGGAAGTAAAGCAAGTGTTGTAGATAGAGGAGGACCTAATCACATTTTAGATTTTACAATACCAAGTGGTCTTTCAGGATTAAGTAAAATACAAAATGCATATATAATAAAATACAATGATGGAACAGTTGCAACTGGTATAAAAATAGAACCAGATGAAAGAATTCCATTAGATAGAATTGAACTTGATGTTGATAATTTAGTTAATCTAAATAGTGAAGATAATTTAATTAAATTTAATAAGTTAGGATATTATAAAATTACTATTATGATAAATGCATCTATAAAAACAACTCCAAATACTTTTAATCCAGATACAGATTTTGTATCATATGGATTTAGACAAACTAATACAGATAATATTTATGTTGGAGCTAGTAAATGGATTTATAATAATGAATATTCTAATGTAATATCTCAGGGAATAGTAGCAATAGATAGTACAGATAATGATTATGAAATAGTTAATATTGGTTCAAAAGAAATATATTTATTATCACCAGATTTAAATAATATAAAATCAAATTCTTATTTTACAAATACACTTGTAAATATAGTAATTGAATATTTAGGAAAGTAGGCAAATATATGAAAAAATATAAGGTTTGTGTATATGCAATATGTAAAAATGAAGAAAAATTTGTTGATAGATGGTTTAATTCTATGAAAGAAGCAGATGAAATATATGTACTTGATACAGGATCTACTGATAATTCTATAAAATTATTAAAAGAAAAAGGAGTACATGTAAAACAAAAGAAAATAAATCCATGGAGATTTGATGTAGCAAGAAATATTTCTTTAGATATGGTTCCAAATGATGCTGATATATGTGTTTGTACTGATTTAGATGAAGTATTCTTAAAAGGATGGAGAGAAAAATTAGAAAGTGTTTGGAGAAAGGATGCAAATAGATGTAGATATACATATAACTGGAGTTTAGATAAAAATGATAATCCTAAAGTATCATTTATATATGAAAAGATTCATAGTAGAAATAATTATAAATGGATTCATCCAGTTCATGAAGTATTAGAGTATGAAAAAGAAAATGAAAATGTTGTAATTAATGAAGATATTATTTTAAATCATTATCCTGATAGTACTAAATCAAGAAGTTCATATCTTCCACTTTTAGAGTTATCAGTAAAAGAAAATCCAGAAAATGATAGAAATATGCATTATTTAGGTAGAGAATATATGTATTATGGAAAATGGAATGAAGCAATAGATACACTTATTAAACACTTAAATTTAAAGAGTGCAACTTGGAAAGATGAAAGATGTGCATCTATGAGATTTATTGCTAGATGCTACGAAAATTTAAATAGATATGATGAAGCAAAAATGTGGCTTGAAAAGGCAATAAATGAAGCACCATACTTAAGAGATCCATATGTTGAAATGGCACTTTTAGAGTATTCTTTAGGTAATTACGATGAAGTAATAAGTAACTGTCAAAAGGCACTAATTATTAGTGGCCATGAAAAAACATATATAAATGAAGTATTTAGTTATGATCATACTATAAATGATTTATTATCAGTTTCATATTATTATAAAGGTGATTTATCTTTAGCTCTTGAAAATGTTAATAAAGCAATTAGTTTGTCGCCTAATAATGAAAGATTAAAAGAAAATAAAAAAATAATAGAGTACAAAATAAAAAATACTAATTTAGATTAGATTTAATCTTTTCTAGAATAGTATTTTTTTCTTCTTTATTTGAATTTTCCCAAACAAGCATAAAGAATATTCCAAGACCAGGAAGAGTATCCTCATTATATTCATTTACACTGTCATCAATAGCTTTTTCAATAGTTTCTAAATTATCATTTTTAAAGTTTTGAATAATATAATCTTTTATATTCATAAAATCATTCCTTTCAAAACTTATTATGCTCATTTTTTTAAAATATATTCTTTTTTTAAATTGTCAATAAAATAATCCTCAGTATAGTTTTTATCTTTAATTAATTCAAGATTTCTCTTACTATTTATTGGTTTAGGTAATTTTCCTTCTTTTAAATAACTATCTACAAATACAGATACAATTTTTGATAAATAACCAATAGTAAATAAGTTAAAAGTATATTTATCTATATTTTCAATGCCTTTATATTTTCTTAAATATTCTTTTTGAAAACAATTTTTGATATCAAAATCTAAGTTACCAATTCTAATATTATCTAAATCACATAATTTTATACCATTTTCAGTAACAAATATATTATTTTCACTTATATCACCAATATATATTCCATGTTCATTAAATTTTTCTATTTTTTCTTTATATTTTCTTAATATTTCAATTTTTTTCTTTCTACTATCAAATGCTTCTGCTGTTTTATAGTTTTCTAATTCCATTGTATAACCTAAAAACATTCCATTTTCATATACTAAACTTATTGGTCTAACTTCATCAGAAAATAAAGGATCGTTATTTATTATTTCAATTTTTTTCCTTTTATTTTCAAAAGTTTCTTCTGGAATTTCAATTTTTTGTGTAGGAAGTTCAATATATTTTTTTAATAATTTTATACAACATATATTAGATCCATCTTTATATATATAAATTACACTTTCCATTCCTTCATCTATTTTTTTTATGATATTATTTCTATTTAATTCTATTCTTTTCATATTATCATCCCTTTTTTTCTTTACAATATTATACTCGAAAATTAAAATTAATCAAATTTTTATGTTATAATTACTTATAGTAGGTGATAAAATTTGAAAAAAGTTATATTAGTAGACGGAAATAACTTACTTTTTAGAAGTTATTTTGCAACTGCATATTCAGGTAATATGATGAAAAATAGTAAAGGTTTTCCAACAAATGGACTTTATGGCCTTGTTAATATGTTAAACAAAATAATAAGAGAAGAAAAACCAGAATATATGCTTGTTGCATTTGATAAAGGAAAAACATTTAGACATGAAAAATATTTAGATTATAAAGGTGGAAGAAATGAAACTCCAGATGATTTAAAAAAACAATTTTCAGTCGCAAAAAAACTTGTTCCATTAATGGGAATAAAATGTTTTGAAATAGATAATTATGAAGCAGATGACATTATTGGTACATATTCTAAAATGGCTCTTATAGATCCAGAATTTGAAACAACAATAGTAAGCAGTGATAAAGATTTATTACAACTTATTAATGAAGAAACAGAAGTAAAATTATTAAAACAAAAAGATTATATAAGAATGAATGAAGAAACATTTATGGATACTTATGGGATAAAACCAATAAGAATGATAGATTTAAAAGGACTTATGGGGGATGCATCTGATAATATACCTGGAGTTAAGGGAATAGGAGAAAAAACTGCTTTAAAATTACTTCAAGAATATGATAGTTTAGAAAATGTATATGATAATATTGATAATATAAAAGGCGCAACTAAACAAAAATTAATAGATGGAAAAGAATCTGCATTTATGAGTAAAGATATTGCGACAATTTATAATGAAGTACCTGTTACATATTCTTTAGAAGAATTAAAATATGATGGACCAGATGTTAATGGTTTAAGAGAAATGTATAGTGATTTAGAGTTTTATAGTTTTTTAAAAGATTTTAAAGAAACAGGTAAAAAAGAAGAAAAATTAGAATATAAAATAATAGAAAATGTTAATAATCTAAAATTAAAAGAAAAGGTTTCAGCATACTTAGAAATAAGTGAAACAAATTATCATAATGCAGATATTTATGGAATGAGTTTATATGATGGTGAAAATGCATACTATGTACCATTTGAAGTATTAAAAGAAAATAAAAACATATTAGATGGAAAAGAAATTTATACATATGATTTAAAAAAGATGATTGTTTCTCTTAATAAATATGATATAGATATAAAAAATTGTACATTTGATGCGATGATCGCAGGATATATATTAAATTATAATGTTAAAGATGATATTGCATATCTAGCAAATACATTTAATTATGATATAACTCTTTTTGATAACTTTAAAAAAGAAAAAAATATGAGTAACGAAGCACTTGCTGATTTAACAGTAAAAAAAGCAAAATTTATTTATGATATTAAAGATGAATTTACAAATAAAATGAAAGAAGAAGAACAATTAGAACTTTTTACTAATATAGAAATGAAACTATCTTCCGTACTTGCATCTATGGAAATAGAAGGTGTTAGAGTAGACACTAAAGTACTGGATGAAATGGGAGATAATATTAATAAAAAGTTAGATGAATTAACAAGTGAAATATATAATTATGCAGGAGAAGAATTTAATGTTCAGTCTCCAAAACAATTAGGCGAAATATTATTTGAAAAACTTGAAATACCATATCCAAAAAAGAAAAAAACATCATATTCAACTGCTAGAGAAATATTAGATAAAATAGTAGATTATCATCCAATAGTTGAAAAAATAATAGAACATAGAACATTAAATAAAATATATACAACATATATTGTTGGAATAAAAAACTGTGTAAAAGAAGATGGAAAACTACATACTATATATACACAAACTTTAACAAGAACAGGAAGATTATCATCAATTGAGCCAAATCTTCAAAACATTCCAATTAGATATAAAGAAGGAAAAGAAATAAGAAAAGCATTTATTCCTGAAGAGGATTCTGTATTTTTATCAAGTGACTATTCACAAATAGAACTTAGAATGTTCGCACATATGTCAGGAGAACAAAATTTAATAGATGCATTTAAACATCATTTAGATATACATACAAAAACTGCAATGGATATATACCACGTTAGTAAAGATGAAGTAACTAAAAATATGAGAAGAGATGCTAAAGCAGTTAACTTTGGAATTATATATGGTATAAGTAGTTTTGGACTTGCGGAAGATCTTGGTGTTGATATTAAAACAGCAAAAAAATTCTTAGATAATTATTTAGAAACATTCCCTGGAATAAAAAATTATATGGATAAAATAATAAAAGATGCGTATGAAAAAGGCTATGTAAAAACAATAATGAATAGAAAAAGAAATATTGATGAATTATATAATACAAATCATATGATTAAAGTTCAAGGTGAAAGAATGGCACTTAATACACCAATTCAAGGCTCAAGTGCTGACATTTTAAAAAAAGCAATGATTGATATATATAATGAATTTAATAGATTAAATTTAAAAAGTAAAATGATACTTCAGGTACACGATGAACTTATTTTTAATGTAAAAAATGATGAACTTGAAAAAGTTAAAGAAATAGTTATAAATTTTATGGAAAATGCATATAAATTAAATGTACCACTAGAAGTAGATGTTGAAATTGGTAAAAATTGGTACGATGCAAAATAGTGTAAAATATAAGTAAAAAATATAATTTTAGTCTTTTTACTTATATTTTTTAATGATATAATAAAATCATAAGAAGAATAATATGAAAAACCTTAGGCTTTATTTGACAATTGTTTACAATTATGATATAATTGCGCATACAAGTGGAGAGTAAAGTCATCCGTTTAGGGGGTATAATATGAAAGGAAATTATATATTTGAGTATTTTGATGAAATTAAATTTAAGAAGTGTGAACGTTCTTTAAAAAAGTATAATATGTTTGCATTTAAAAAATTAATATTTGAATTTTATCCTAAAATGAAAGAGGGAGATTTTTTAGGTAATATTATATCTACTGATGAAGAAAAAAATACAGTTTCATATGAACTTACACTTCCTGCGGATGAATTATTTACTAAAGTTCATGGTGAAATAGTGCTTCATTATGATATATATACAAATAAAAATATTATTTTATTGAAATCACTTTCACCAGAAGAATTATTCTTAGAAGGACATGCTACAGAATTAAATGCTTATAAAGGTGTTATGATTAGTAAAGAAAATGCTGATAAAGATATGTTTAAAATTAATTTACTAGATTTATTAAATAAATAGTCATTAGACTATTTTTTTTGTTTAAAAAATGCCTAAAACAGGTATAAAATTTTTGCTTGACAAAATGCTTCTGGGGGGGGGGTATACTTAAAGTAATAAGTATAGTATGAGGGAGTAAAGATGTATGAAAATAAATAATAAAGGAT
>URBY01000033.1 GCA_900546245.1 uncultured Mycoplasmatota bacterium
TTTTATTTTTACTATAATCTTTTACTTTTTTAGTTACTTCATTATTTATTAATTCTTTTTTTATCTCATCATAATAATTTATAAAAATCACCTCTAATTCTTATATTCTCTCTTTCTAAAGCAAATTCCCCTAAAATATGAAAAAAAGCAATCAATTTTCTTAATTGCTTAATATATTTTCATTATTTTTTCTCTTAATTCTCTTACTGTTAAATTTTCATCTTCTACAATTTTTATATAATAGTTAACTTTATCAATTGAATCTATAGATAATAATTCACAATAGTGTGACCATGTTAATTTTCCAGACAATGTCTGGAATTTTGTATTTTTCATAAATCCATAAAATTTTAACATATTATAAAGGCTACTTTTTGTATATTTTTTCCCAATATCATCAGTTAACTTTTTAGAATATACTTTTATTATTCCTTCTCAATAATGTTTACCTGCTTCAGCTAATAATTTACCTACATTATAATATGTAGTTAAATCACTTTTATTTTTACTATAATCTTTTACTTTTTTAGTTACTTCATTATTTATTAATTCATTTTTTATCTCATCATAATAATTCAAATTTAATCCTCCTTATATTAGTTCATATTCTCTTGCTAGTATTCTGTCATCACTACAATATTCAATTATATAATTATTTTCTTTTTTACATATTATTATTCCTATGGTTTTATTTTGATTTATACTTTTTATATTTTTATCTATATAATTCATATAAACTTCTATTTGTCCTATATGTTCTTTTTTTAGTTCTGTTACTTTTAGTTCAGTAACTACAAAGCAATTAAATTCATAATTAAATAATAATAGATCAATATAATTATATCTATCTCCTATCTTTATTTTATATTCATTTCTTACAAAGGTAAAACCATTACCTAATTCATCTAAAAAAGATGGTATATCCTCTAATATTAGTTTTTGGAGTACTTTTTCAGATATTTCATTATTACCGTCTGTATTCTTTATTTGAATGGGATTCTTTACTAAATCTGGTACTTTTAATTCTTCTTTGTTTTTTAATTTATTCTTTGTTTCTTCATCTAATCTTTCATATTCCTTATTTTTTATTCTTTCTCTTAATTCTCTTACTGATAAGTTTTGTTCTTCTGCTATTTTTATATAATAATTTATTTTATCTATATCAAACCAAATAAGTTCACAATAATGGGAATAACTTAATTTGTCCGACACTGTCGGATGTTTTATTAAAACTTCATAAAACCTTCTAAAATATCTTAATCTAGTTGGTGTATAACCCTTACCAAATTCACTTGTAAGTCTTTTAGAATATTCTTTAATTATTCCTTCTCCATAATGTTTACCTGCTTCAGAAAGTAATTTACCAACATTATAATATGTATTTAAATCACTTCTATTTTTACTATAGTCTTTTACTCTTTTCGTAATTTCATTATTTATTAATTCTGTTTTTATTTCATTATAATAATTCATTTCTTCCCTCCTTTACACTAATTCATACTCTCTTGAAATTATCCTATCATCACTACAATATTCAATTACATATTTATTTTCTTTTTTACATATTATTATTCCTACTGTTTTATTATCATCTATACTCTTTATATTTTTATCCATATAATTCATATATTTTTGTATTTGTCCTGTATGATTTGAATTTAGTTCAGTAACCTTTAATTCAACTACTACATAACATTTATATTTAATATTATAAAGTAATAAATCTATGTAATTATATCTATCTCCTATTTTTATCTTATATTCACTATCTATAAAACTAAATCCATTACCTAATTCTTTTAAAAAGGAAGGTATATCTTCTAGTATTAGTTTTTGGAGTACTTTTTCAGAGATTTCATTATAATCACTTGTATTTCTTATTTGGACCCAATTCTTTACTAAATCTGGTACTTTTAATTCTTCTTTGTTTTTCAATTTTTTCTTTGTTTCTTCATCTAATCTTTCATATTCCTTATTTTTAATCCTTTGCCTTAATTCTCTTACTGATAAGTTTTGTTCTTCAGTTATTTTTATATAATAGTTTATTTTATCTATATCACTATATGGTAATAATTCTACATAATGACCATAGGACAAATGTTGCGACACTGTCGCAAGTTTTTCAATTAAGTTGTAAAACTTTTTCATTCTTGTTAACGAAGTGAATGTATATCCTTTACCAAATTCACTTGTAAGTCTTTTAGAATATTCTTTAATTATTCCTTCTCCATAATGTTTACCTGCTTCAGAAAGTAATTTACCAACATTATAATATGTATTTAAATCACTTCTATTTTTACTATAGTCTTTTACTCTTTTCGTAATTTCATTATTTATTAATTCTGTTTTTATTTCATTATAATAATTCATTTCTTCCCTCCTTTACACTAATTCATACTCTCTTGAAATTATCCTATCATCACTACAATATTCAATCACATACTTATTTTCTTTCTTGCAAATTATTATTCCTATTGTTTTATCTTGATTTATATTTTTTAGATTTTTATCTATATAATTCATATAAAATTCTATTTGTCCTATATGTTCTTTTTTTAGTTCTGTTACTTTTAGTTCAACAACTACAAAGCAATTAAATTCATAGTTAAATAATAATAGATCAATATAATTATATCTATCACCTATTTTTATTTTATATTCACTTCCAATAAAACAAAATCCATTACCTAGTTCTTTTAAAAATGATTCAATATCTTCTAATATAAATTTTTGAAGTACTTTCTCTGATATTTCATTATTACCACTTGTATTTCTTATTTGAATTGGATCCTTTACTAAATCTGGTAATTTTAATTCTTCTTTTTCTTTTAACTTTTCCTTTGTACTTTCATCTAATCTTTCATATTCTTTATTTTTTATTTTCAATCTAAGATTTCTATATGATAAATTTTGTTCTTCTGCAATTTTAATATAATAATTAATTTTATCTACGTCATCTATAGGCAATATTGATAATATATGTGACCAAGATAATTGGTGTGGCATTGCTACACCTTTTTCTAAAACAAAATAAAATTGTCTCATTCTTTTCAAGTTTGAAATGCTATATCCTTTACCTAATTCATTTGTAAGTCGTTTAGAATATTCTTTAATTATTCCTTCACCATAATGTTTACCAGCTTCAGAAAGTAATTTTCCTATATTATAATACGTTGTTAAATCACTTTTATTAATTGAATAATTCTTTACCTTTTTAGTAATCTCATTATTTAATAGTTCTTTTTTTATTTCATCATAATAATTTATAAAAATCACCTCTAATTCTTATATTCTCTCTTTTAAGGTTAAATTCCCTTAAAAATAAAAAAATATAAGAATTATTTTTGTTTTCTTATATTTTCTATCATATCTTTATCAAAATTTTTATTTTTTATCATTTCTATTTCATATTTATAAGGAGGATATACTTTTTCTTTTGAATCATCACTTTTTGTTACATAAGGTGTTTCTAGTATTTTAGGAATATTTTCAAATCTTTTATCATATATAATATTTATTAAATTATCAAACCCAATTGTACCAAATCCTATATTTGCATGTCTATCCTTATGTGAACTAATAGTATTTAAACTATCATTTACATGTATACATCCTATTTTTGAAATACCTATTTTTTTATCAAAATCTTCTATATATTCATTAAATTTATTTATATCAATACCTGAATCATTTAAGTGACATGTATCTAAACATACACCTAAATTTTTACTATTAACATTATCTATAATATATTTAATTTCATCAGTTGTTTTACCAAGTTCACTACCTTTTCCAGCCATTGTCTCAATTAATATTGTTACACCCTTATCTATACTTAATATATTTTTTAAAGCAAATACAATATTATCAAGTCCTTTTTCTTCTCCAAGACCAACATGACTACCTGGATGAAGTACTATATTTTTTATACCTAAAATAGCACATCTATCTATTTCTTGTTTTAAAAAATTTATTGAAAAATCATAAGACTTAGTATCATTAGCAAGATTTATTATATATGGAGCATGTACTATCACTTTAGACTTATCAATATTATTTTCTTCCATTAATTTATCTGCTTCTTTAATTTTTTCTAAATTAAGTTCACTTCTATTTGTATTTTGTGGAGCACCTGTATAAAACATAAATGTATTTGCATTATAACTAATTGCTTCTTTTACACTTTTAACTAATTGTTCATCTTTGTTAAAGGATACATGTGATCCTATTATTAAATTCATTTTTATCACCATAATAAGTATATCAAAAAAAGAAAATAAAAAAAATACTTTTTAAAAAGTATTTTTATTCAGCATAAGTAATTTTACAACTACCATTTGTACATGTTATAGTAGCAACTTTTTGTCCAGAAAATTGACCTTTACCTGTTACTGTAACACTACCTTTACCAGCACATGTAACTGTAGTATCATCATTAGATACATCAGCAACTGCTCTTAAACTTTCATTGATTGAATCAGAACCTGCAGCAGTACAAACTTTATCAATATCAAAATCTTTTGTTGCAAGACCAGATGAAGTCATAGTTTTACCAAGTTCAATACCTTCAGCGATCATTTTAACGTTACTTTTCCAAGCACTAGATCTTGAATTTTCAATAACATTTAATATTTGTGGTACTGCTATTACCATAATTATAGCAAGTATAACGATAACTGCTAATAATTCGATTAATGTGAATCCTTTTTTGTCCATTTTTTTCATTTTTTTACTTCTCCCTTCCTATATTACATACTAATAATATCACTTAATATTTTTTAAGTCAATACATTTTGTATTAACTTTACACTATTATTATTTACTTTTTTTCTGTATATATACAAACTTTTCTATAACCATATGTTTTTTGTCTTTCTACTGTAAAATATTCTGTAGAAATTTCTTCATTTTGAAATTCACAAATAACTATTCCATTTTTTTTAAGAAGCTTTTTTCTATAAATTAATTTTAAAATATCATTAATTACATGGTTATCATATGGTGGATCTAAAAGTATAATATTAAATTTTATTCTATTTTCTTTATAATATTCTATTGCATCTATATAATCCATTTTTATTACATCTGCTTTATCAGAAATACCAAATTTTTCCAAATTATCTTTAATCATTTTTACTGCAACTTTATTTCTATCATTAAAATATACTTTTTTAGCACCATTACTTATTGCTTCTATTCCAAGATTTCCTGTTCCCGCAAATAAATCTAAACATACACTATCCTTTATATAATCTTGTACAATTGCAAACATTGATTCTTTTACTCTATCCATTGTAGGTCTTGTACCATCTATTGTATATCCTTTTATTTCTCTTCCTCTTAAAAAACCACTAATTACTTTCATTTACATCACCATTTTTATTATAAACAAAAAGTGCTAAATTAACAAGTATTAATCCAGCACACTTAATATTATATTATTTATATTTATTGATAAAAGTCTTAAATCATTTTGAATTTTTAAAAATTCTTTTAATTCGTCAATATTAAATAATTTTTTTCTTAAATTTAATATTTCATCATCTAGCTTATTATCTTTTATATAATTTTTTTTATTTTTTAAAAAAGTGTCAATTAAAGATAAATATTCTTCATTTTTATTTAATTTATCTCTTAATTCTTTCATTTGTTTTATTTCTTCTGTATCATCTAGTTTTTCTATTATTTCTTTTGTCATTTCTTTCATCTTTACACCTATTTCATAACATTCATAAATGTTCTTATTAAATCTAATTTTTCTGATATATTATTAATTTTATCTGATGCGGTTAATTTATACTTTTCTTTCATCTCTTTTTCCATTTCAGTTAAAAGATTAGGATTTCTATTTAAATATTTATACCAATATGAGTTTTCTCTAATATATTTTTGAAGTAATGGATTATTTTTAATTTTAAATTGTGTACTTAAATTCATTAATCCTCAAATTTTTTATATAAAGGTCTTGGTGTATATGTTTCAGTATTTATTTCATCTTTTGTTATTAAAGACTGTACTAATCCTAATGCTTTACTTATATTGGTTATATTTTTTTGAACACTATTTAAATCAACTTTTTTTACCATATCAATTAAATCTGAAACAGAAATATTTTCTTTTTCTTCTTTTATTTCATTTTCTTCTTTTTTAAAATATTTATTCCAAACGTTATCATCTTTTCCATATAAGGAATAAGTTTCATAAAATTTTTGCCAAGTCATCTCACCATTTTTAACAAAACTAATAAGTTCTGGATGCGATTTAACAAATAATTTAAATTCTTCTTTATTAGACATATAACCACCCTACCTAATTTAATATATGCCTAGATTTAAATTTTATTTATTATTTTTGGAAAGTTACCAGCTGCTTCCGCCGCCGCCTCCTCCGCCGCCTCCAGAGAATCCTCCACCACCTGAGAAGCTTCCTCCTCCTGATGTACCACTAGATTCATAAGGTCTTGAACTCATAGTTGAACTTGCACTTGATAATGTTCTTGTAAGTGAATTATTAAATTTATTAACATCAAATGCTCCTGTTGTAGGAGAATACATACTTCCAACATACCAAGTTGGAGGTGCAACTACAATTGACTCAAATTTTTTACTCCATTTATCTGATACACCAAGAACATATGCATATGGAAGTATATCATAAAAATAATTTGGATTTTCCATTACTAATGTTTCAAGTTTATCTTTTTCAACAAATTCAATATAATTTTTAAATCCATTTATTCTATTATAATATCTTGTTGCTTCACTATTTCTTTTTTTATTAAATACTAAGAATACTATTCCTAAAATAATACAAATATATTTAATTATTTTTGATATAAAATATATTTCAAAATAATAATATTCTAATTTATATGTTGTAAATGGTATTAAAATATAAAACAATATAAACGGCATAATTATTAAACATGAATATACTACTGCACTCACATAATGTGAAGTATCATATATTTTATGTGTTTTAGATAATTTAGCTAAAGCTCTAGTAAGTATTACATAAAAACTATCTTTTAAATCTGATTTTTTTACAACACCATCTTTATTTTCATCATCAAATAAACCGCTTAATGTTTGTTTTGCATAATCTGGTTCATTTACTTCTTTTACATCTACTAATCTTTTTAATGAAAAACTATTTTTACCATTTTCTATTATTTGTAAATATCCTTTATTAGCAAAATATGTAATTAAAGATACAATTTGTTTATTTTCTGTTCTACCTTTATATAAATAACCTATTTCAGCAGGTGTTAAATTATCAGGAGCAATATATTCAGCCACTAATAAATCTTTCTTCCTATAACTATATTTTATAAATAATATAGTTCCTAATATTATTAAAAATAATGGTATTACAGTTAATATTATAACTATAGTTAATGTTGGATCAAATACTTTTCTTTCACCTTTAAAATATCCTTCTGGAAGTTCTATCCTAACAGTTAATCCTTCATATGAAGAAAGTGCATAATCTTCATCAAATGGAGCTTTAACATATCCTGTTATTATATTATCATTTATTTCATATTTTACATCTTTATAATATGTTGAACCATATCTTCCTACTGTAAAATTAACTAAAGTTTCATCAAATACTTTAGGCATTTCAATTTTAAAGTTCACATTTTTTATTTCAGTATCCCAATTAGTACCAATTATATTAAAATATAAATCATCATATTCTTCAATATTATCATCGCCTACATCATAATCATAAGTAATAACATATTGTTTATTTCCTGTTATTGTTTCACTTGCACTGCCTATTTTTATTTTTAATTCTCCATTTTCTTTAGTTTCACTATATGGAGCATTTACTTTTAAATTTCTAATTTTTGCTTTAGTTTCAACCGTTTTACCAGTTCTATAATATGTATTCTTATATGGAATATTTCTTATAATTCCATGTTTTTCATATATAAAATCAGCATCAATTACTTCTTTAACATTTAAAATATTATTTTCATTTACTTTTATATCTACTTCATAATTTTCTATTGTATAACCATTAGATGCGCTAGCACTTAATGGAAAAATCGAAAATAGAAAAAAAGATATAAAAAGTAATTTAACGTAATTCTTTTTCATATCTTCCTCCCATTAATTAAAATTCTACTTTTACATTTTTTCTTTGTTCTTCAGTAGCACTAAACATATTCATAGCTCTATGTTTGAAAAGTTTAGCAACTATGCAATCAGGAATTGCAGCAATAGCATAATTGTAATCTCTAGCAGCTGCATTATAATATTTTCTAGCTCCTGCAAGTTCATTTTCAACATTTTTTAAATCTTCTTGTAAACTTAAGAAGTTTGTATTTGCTTTTAATTCTGGATAACTTTCAGTTAAAGCAAATAATCTGCTTATCGCCTCAGTTACTTCATTATCAGCATTAATTTTATCATCAACACTTCCAGCACTTACAGCTTTATTTCTTGCATTAATAACTCCTTCTAAAGTTTCTTTTTCATGTTTAGCATATCCTTTTACAGTATTAACAATATTTGGAATAAGATCATATCTTTTAACCAAATGTACATCAATATCTGCGAATGCATTTTCTGCTCTCATTCTTTTTCTTACTAATTTATTTTGTGTACCAAATATCCATAAAATAATTATAAGAATGATAGCAATAACAATAATCCATACCATCTTTATTCATCTCCTTAAATTCATTATATCAAACTATATATAAAAATGTAAATATTTATTATATTTCTTTACATCTTTATTTTTTTATATTAACATTTACTTCAATTTCTTGTTTATAATTATTAAATTTAACTTTATAAGTTCCATCAGTTTTATATTCAAAATAATAATATTTTGTATATATTTCATTTTCTTTTAAATCATCCGCATAATCTATCGCATCATCAAAATACGTACTTTGTTTTGTTAACTTATTATTATTTGAATCAAATATACTTGAATAAAACATATTTAAATGATTTTCTTCTTTACTTAAGTTTTTTACAGTTATAGGAAGTTTAACAAGTACCATGCCATTATTTTCCGAATTACTATTATCTAATGTTGTAAATGTATAATCAGTTCCAATAATTATTTCAAGATTTGAAAATTCAAATTTTTCTCCAGCATTAATGGTTTTCTTATCTTCTTCATTTTCGTATTCTTCATAACTATCATCATAATTATCAATATTAATTTCTTTATAATCATATGAATCTTTCACATCTCTAATACCCATAGTAACTCCTATTACTACAATTACTATAGTTAGTACTAAATTAAGTATAACTGAAATAAGCGCTCCTATACCTGCTGCTTTCGATGATTTAGGTCTATCTTTTTTCCAAGTCAAAAATAAAACTAGTCCAATAATTGGAAAAAAGAAACCTAATACTCCCCATCCAAATTTGCTTCCTTCTGTTTCTATACTTTGTTCGTTACTTGAACTATTTGTAAAATTAGATAATTCACTTCCACAATTCACACAAAATTTTGAATTTTCTGAATTTTTGCTTCCGCATTTTTCACAATACATACTCTTAACTCCTCCTCTATTATATTAAATCATAAAATTCTTTATTTATGCAATAAAATTTTACACAAAAATATTTTTTGGTTTAATCTTTGTTTTATCATTTATATCTTCTATATATATTCCGATTAGTTTTTTATTATAAGAAAATGCTATTTTTTCATTAGTATATCTATTTTCTAGTTTTGAACCATTTTTTATCTTATTAAATAAAAACTCATCTACTTCATATATAGGAAAATCAATAACATCAATCATATTTATAAGAGGTGTATTTTCATTGATATCTTCTAAATCTAATGCATTTTCTATATAAAATTTTCCTTGTTTTGTACGTATTAAATCTGACATACATCCTATCAGATTCATTTTATTACAAATATCATTTATTAAACTTCTTATATATGTCCCTTTTGAAACATTACATTTAAATGTAAATTTATTACCATTTACATTTAATAATTCTATACTATTTATGTAAACTATCTTTCTAGGAAGTTCAACATTTTTTCCTTCTCTTGCATATTCATATAATTTTTTCCCATTTACTTTAACTGCACTATAAATAGGTACTTCCATATCATATTTTCCTATAAAAGATTTTAGTATAGTTTCTAATTTTTCTTTATCTATACTTTTAACATCATATTTTTCTAAAATATTACCTGTAATATCTAGTGTATCAGTTTTAATTCCAAGTGTTACTTCTGCAATATATTCTTTATTTAAACTAGTAATATCATCAACTAATTTTAATGCTTTATTAACTGCGACTACTAAAACACCTTTAGCCATTGGATCAAGTGTACCTGTATGACCTACTTTTTTTGTATGTAATTTTTTACTTACAATATTAACTACATCTCTGCTAGTCATATTTTCTTTTTTATTAATTATTAATATTCCATCCATTTTTTCACCATCTTTAATTCTTATATACTTTAGCAATTAATTCTGAAATTTTTATTCCATCCATTGCGCTAGTTGTTATTCCACCAGAATAACCAGCACCTTCTCCTATAGGATAAATTCCATCTATATTACTCATTCCATTTTCATCTCTTATTATTCTAATTGGTGATGATGTTCTTGTTTCAACACCTGCGATAATAGCGTCACCACTATTAAATCCATCTATTTTATTATTAAAATAATTAATTGCTTCTTTTAAATCATTATTTATAAATTCTGGAAATATATCATTTATATTAGCAAATTTATAATTACCCTTAAATATTGGTTTTACACTTTTAAATTCTTTTGAAATAGTATTGTTTTCATAATCTGAAAATAACTGAACTGGAATTAAACCATTACCAATATTATATGCTTTTTCTTCTAAATGTCTTTGAAAATTCATACCATCAAATATATTATTACCAAAATCTTTATTTGATACTTGAACAACTATCGCACTATTTGCGTTTTCCTCATTTCTCTTGTGATTACTCATTCCATTAATTACTAAATGATTTTCTTCACTTGATGCATTTACTACAAATCCACCAGGGCACATACAAAATGAATATACTCCTCTTCCACTAGCACAAGTATGAGTTAATTTATAATCTGCATTAGGTAAATACTTACTATATTTTCCATACTGTGATTTATTAATTATATCTTGTTTATGTTCTATTCTAACTCCTACCGCAAATGGTTTTTGAATCATATTAATACCTTTTTCATAAAGCATTTTAAATGTATCTCTAGCACTATGACCTAATGCTAAAATAAGTGTTTCACATTTAATTTTTTCTTTATCATTTATAATTATTTCTGTTACTTTATTATTATTTAAAACTATATCTGTAAGACAAGAATTGTAATAAAATGTTCCACCCATATCTATAATTTTATTTCTCATATTTATTATTACATTTCTAAGTAAATCAGTACCAATATGTGGTTTATTTTTATATAGTATATCACTTGGTGCCCCACACTCTACAAATATCTCAAATACTTTTTTCATTCTATAGTTTTTATCTTTAACAAGTGTATTTAATTTACCATCAGAAAAAGTACCTGCGCCACCTTCTCCAAATTGAACATTAGAATTTTTATTTAGTTTACCAGTTTCCCAAAAGTTTTCTATAGTTTTTACTCTATCTTCTACTTTTTCTCCTCTTTCTATAATTATAGGCTTATAACCATTTTTAGAAAGCATATATGCTGAAAATAATCCCGATGGACCACTTCCTACAATTATAGGTCTTTCTTTCATTTGTTTAGTCCCTGTTATTTCAAATTTATAACTTTCATCTTTTGGAACATATACATCTTTATTTTTAAGTAATTTATTTTCTAAATTAGTTTCTATTTCTACTTCATAAATATAATTTACTTCTCCTCTAGCATCAATGCTCTCTTTAATTATTTTAAAATTATGTATATCTTCATATTTTATATTTAATTTTTTACTAGTACATTTTTTTATATTTTCTAAAGAATTATCATCTATATTTACTTTTATTTGTCTTACTCTAATCATTTTATATCCTTTCCTGAAAGATATCCAGAAATAAATGCAAATGTTAAATTATATCCACCACAATCACCATTTACATCAAGCATTTCACCTGTTATATATAAATTTTCATTTATTTTTGATTTCATACTTTTTATATCAATTTCATTTAATGGTACACCGCCCATACATATTTGTGCTTTATCAAATGGTCCTTTTCCTTTTATATCAATTCTAAAACTAATTAAATTTTCTTTTAATAACTCTTTTTCTTTTTTAGATAGTTCATAAAAATACTTTTCTTCATTTATATTACATCTTTTAATTATAGCTAGTATTAGTTTTGGATTTAATATTCCATTTAATATTTCTTTTACTCTTTTATTATTATTTTTAAGCATAAAATCATCATATTCTTCTACCTTTATAAATGGCATAAAATTAATTCTTACATTATTATTTTTAGTAACTAAATAACTTAAATTAAATGTACAAATTCCAGATACTTCATTTTTAACAAATTGTACTTCACCTATTTCTTCTTTTAATAATTCATCAAAGTGATATAAAGATATTTTAGCATTTGCTCTTACTCCTGAAATTATATTTAAAATTTTATCATCTGAACATAAACTTGCAAGTGCTGGTTTTACTTCATTTATA
>URBY01000034.1 GCA_900546245.1 uncultured Mycoplasmatota bacterium
ATTTTTATATGTTTTATTATTTATTTAGTTATTCAATGTGCGTATCAGTTGCGTCATATGTTTCTAAAGAAATATTGTCTGGTAATAAAGAAATGCTTGATAAATATATTAATTTCTTAAAAACAGGTAGTGATTATAGTGTTAGTGATATTTATAAAGTACTAGGTATTGATTTAGAAAATAAAAATATTTATTTAGATGCGATTGATAATTTTAATTTCTTAATTGATAAATTTGATGAAATTTATAATAATTAAAAAGAGGTGAAGTAAATTGGCAAAAAAAGATTATTATGAAGTATTAGGAGTATCTAAAGATGCTACTGATAAAGAAATAAAAAGTGCTTTTAGGCGTTTAGCAAAAGAATACCATCCTGATTTAAATAAAGCACCAGATGCTGCTGAAAAATTTAAAGAAGTACAAGAAGCATATGAAGTATTATCTGATGAAAATAAAAGAAAAATGTATGATCAATATGGTCATGCCGCATTTGATCAAAATGGTAATGCTGGTTATGGTGGCTTTGGCGGTGGCTTTAACGGAGGCTTTTCATCTTCATCATTTGGTTTTGATGATATAGATTTATCTGATATATTATCAGGTGTATTTGGTCAAGGTTTTGGCTTTGGTGGTGGAAGTAAGAAAAATTCAAGTAGAGCACAAAAAGGTAAAGATTTATTATTTAATATGAAGTTATCTTTTATGGAAGCAGTTTATGGATGCAAAAAAGATTTTACACTTGATGTATATGAAACTTGTGATAGCTGTAATGGTAAAGGTGGACATGGAGAAAAGAAATGTTCAAGATGCCATGGTTCTGGTACAGTAACAGAAGAACAAAGAACAATGTTCGGATCATTTGTTTCAAAAACAACATGTCCAGAGTGTTCAGGAAGAGGTAAATCATTTGATACTGTATGTTTTGATTGTAAAGGAACAGGTAAAGTAAAAAAGAGAAAAACAATTACAGTTACAGTTCCAGCAGGTATTGATGAAGGTCAACAAATTCGTATAAAAGAAAAAGGTGAAGCTGGAGTAAATGGTGGACCTAATGGTGACGTTTATGTTGAATTTCATATTGAAGACCATCAAATATTTAAAAGAGATGGTAATGATGTTTATATGGAATTACCAATAAATATAGTAGAAGCAACTTTAGGATGTAAGAAAGATGTTCCATTAATGAAAGAAAGTATAGTATTAAATATACCAGAAGGAACTCAAAATGGGGATAAACACAGAATTAAAGGAAAAGGTGTTCCATACATTAATTCATCAAAAGTTGGGGACATGTATATTGTTATAAAAGTTGTTATACCTACTAAACTTGATAAAAAACAAAGAGAATTATTTAATGAATTATCTAAAACTAATTTAGATGACAATAATGATTTCATAACAAAATTTAGAAAATTTTTTAGAAGGTAAAAATGCCTTCTTTTAAATTGACTTTATTAATGAATTTTGATAATATAAATAATAGGTGAAATAATATGGAGATTAAAAGCAGAGATAAATTAGAGCCAGGTGATGTGCTTGCTAAACCAATTTATAATTCAAATGGTGTAGCTCTTTTACCTGCGGGTGCGGTTTTAAGTGAAAGCAATATAGATAGACTTCAAAAAGATTATAATGATATATCAGAGTTTTTTTGTGTAGATACTCCTGGTACTGAGAATATAATTATTGAAGATAACATTGGTGAAGAAGTTAGAATTAAAACATCAATAGCAATAAGAAATAAACAAATTAGAGAAATAATAGAACAATCAAAAGTTATTTCCCATCAAATTATAAATTACAATATACATGATGTTGATTTTTATGATACTAGAAATAAATCCGATTATGTTACTAGACATGCTGTTAATGTAGCAATTGTGTCATGTATTATTGCAAAAAGTATGGGATATAGTGAAAAAGAGTTAGAAGAAATAACTCTTGCAGGTTTACTTCATGATTTTGCAAGAAGCAATCAAAGTGATTCTAATATTGAAAAATTATATACTGATAGATTAAAATGTAAAAAAGAGGAAATATTACCTTATTTAACAGTTGATTTATTAAAGGATACTGATTTCGTAAGAACAGGAGAAATATCACAAAATGTTTTAAGTAGTATATTATGTCATCATGAACATCAAAATGGACAAGGATACTATAAAGTTCCAGCAGAAATTATAAAAAAACATAAATATGCATCTATTTTACATGTAGCTGATATTTATGATACTTTATCTAATAATGATACCAAGTCTATTTTAATTGATTTACCAGAAAATGCTTTATATTTATTTAATAGAAGTGGAGGTATGACACCTAAAAATATAATTACCTATTTTATGAAAGATTATGGTGCTGTATCAGAAAGTCAAAGATTATTTGATCCAACAGTTGTAAAACATTTTATAAAATGTGTTTCAATATATTCTAAAGGAAGAAGAGTAAAATTATCAAATGGTGATATTGCTGTTGTAAATAGAAATTTTTTGGGTCATAGTGATAGACCTGAAGTTGTTGTTATTGATGGTGCTTTAAAAGGAAAGACAATTAATTTAACTGAAAATGTAAATTATTTAAATTTATCTGTAATTGATTATGTTCATGATGAAAAAGATAATAAATTAAAAATGTAGAGTTAATTAAGCTCTACATTTTCTTTTTCTAAAAATTCTTTAAATGTATCTTTAAATACAATAATTTCTTTTTGTACAACATCAGAATAAACGCTAGTACAATTTTTTATTGCTTCATATATATGTTTAAATGTAACAATATCAGAGTTTTCAAATCTAGCATATGTAAAACATTTTGATAAAAGTGCAAGTGAAACATCCGGGTATCTTGAATTATTTTCATAAACTCTTTTATATTCACTTGTCATATTTACTATAAATTTACATACATTTTCTAAAACCCAAGTTGTATATGGCCATCTAACACCAGTTGCTTTTTCTATTTTCTTTGTTGTACCAACAAGAATTTTAACAGTTGTTTCTTGATCGGGTTCTTCTACTTCAATTCTTTCAAAACGTCTTAAAAATGCTTTATCTTTAAGTAAGTTCTCTTCAAATTCTTGAGTAGTAGTTGCACCTATTATTTTTATGTCACCTCTATCAAGTCCTGGTTTTAACATATTTAGGAAGTCAACATCACCGTTTTTTGATGCAGTAACAAGTGTGTGTATTTCATCAATAAACAATATTATATCTTTTTTACCCATAATTTCGTTTATTAAAAGTTGAAGCTTAGAATCTTGAACACCATCACTTGTATATGTTCCAAGAAGGGAAGATGTATTAATTTTATATATTTTTGTATTTAAAAGTGCATTAGGTACTTCTTTTCTTTGTATTAAATAGTTTAATCCTTCTACAATAGCAGTTTTACCTATACCAGGTTTACCTGTTAAGACCGCAGATTTTTCTGGACTAAGTAATATTAATATAAGTTTTTTTATTTCCTCATCTCTTGCAATCGCAGGATTAGTAACATATTCTTTTTTACTTAAATCTTCAGCGTATGTATTAAGCATACTAAAACCATTTGAAAATGGACTATATTCCATAAAATCATTATTATCCATGTATCATTCTCCTCATACATTACTAGTATATCAAAATACGACAAATTTTACTAGTAAAATTTTGTAAAGAAACATAAATGTTCGTAAAATTCATTGTATAATACTTTTTTCTAATTTATAATTAAATTGGTGATAAAAATGCAGAGATATTTTGCAGTAGATAAAGATTTAAATATTAGTGACAAAGATAAACATCATATAATAAATGTAATGAGAATGAAATTAAATGATAAAATAGAAATTGTATATAATGAAAAAGTTTATATGTGTGAGATAAACGATATATCTAAAAAAGATGTAAGTTATAGTGTGAAAGATATTATTGATGTAAATAATGAACTTCCTTTAAAAGTGACAATAGCAGTTTCTTTAGTAAATGAAAAGAAACTTGATTTCATTTTACAAAAATGTACAGAGCTTGGTGTATATGATTTTATACTTGTAAATTCTGATAGAAGTAAAATAAAAATAGATGGAAAAGAAAAAAAGAAAATAGAAAGATGGAATACAATTACAAAGGAAGCAGCAGAACAATCTCATAGAAATATTAAACCAATTGTAAGAGATATTATGTCTATAAACGATGTATTAAAATTAGATTATGATTTAAAACTTACATGTTCAACTAAAGAAAATGAAAAAACTATTAAAAATGTGTTACAAAATTCGACAAATTGTGATAGAATTATCATAGTGGTTGGTCCTGAAGGGGGCCTTACTGTTTCTGAAGAAGAAAAATTAGAAAAAAATGGGTTTATTCCAGTTACTTTAGGTAATTTAATTTTAAGAACTGAAACTGTTCCTATTTATATTATGAGTTTAGTAAATTATGAGGTGGCATTATGAAAAATATTAATTCATTACTATATAAATTTTCGGATATGGATAAAAGTAGTCAAATACTATTGTTTTTAATTATACTTGTTTTATTAATGCTTATAAGTATAACAGTTATAAATCATATAACTAAAAAGAAAAATAATAAATATGATATAGATAACAAAAATATTAAAAGATATTCTGATTTAATAAAAGAAGAAGATAAAATGGAAATATCTGAGATAAAAGATAATAAGAAAGAAACAAAAGAATCAATAGTTAATAATGAAAGGAAAAATGCACCTGAAATTATAGAAAAATTAGATGAAGAAGAAATAGAATCTTTAGAAATTGAGGAACCAAAAGAGGAAGTAATTGTTACAAAACCAAGTAGTATTGAAGAAATATCAAAATTAATAGAAAATACATTAGAACAAGAGCCTATTGATCTAACTAATTTTGAAGAGGAACAAGAAAAAGATGCGATTATAAGTTATGATGAACTTGTAAAAAGAGCAGGAGCAAAAAAAATAATTTATAGAGCAGAAACAAAGGCAGAAGAGAAAAAAGAACCTGTTAAAGTTATTAAATCAGAAAATAAAAAGATTGAAGATAACTCATATAAGTTTAAAAAAAGTGAATATTCTGGTACATTTAAGGCATCACAAATTGTATCACCTGTTTATGGAGTGCAAAAAGATAAGAGTAATGATGAGAATTTTATTGATTTAGAAGAATTTAAAATCAATGAAAAAGAAGATGAAATGGAAAGAGAAACTGAATTTTTAGGAAAACTAAAAACATTTAGAAATAATCTTGACTAATTAAAAAGTTATGATATCATAAAACAGTAATTATTTACTGTTTTTGTTTTAAGGAGGTATAATATGAAAGTAGGCTTTTGTTCATTAGGTTGTAAAGTTAATGCATATGAAACAGAATATGCAATTAATGAATTTAAAAAAAGAGGTTATGAGATAGTATCTTTTGATGATTATGCAGATGTTTATGTAGTAAATACTTGTTCTGTTACTAATGCGAGTGATCAAAAAAGTAGAAAAATGCTTAGAAGTGCATGTAATAAAAATAAGAATGCAGTTGTTGTAGCCATGGGTTGTTATGCTCAGGTTAATTCAAAAGTAATAGAAGATATAGATGGTGTTTCAATAATTATAGGTAATAAAGATAAAAATAAAATAGTAGATTTAGTAGAAGAATATATAAAAGATAATAAAAAAATAGAAAATATTTATGATTTATTTCATACATCTTTTGAAGATATGTATTTAGATAAATTTGAAAATCATACAAGAGCATTTGTTAAAATTCAAGATGGATGTAATAACTTTTGTTCATATTGTATAATTCCATATACAAGAGGTAATGTAAGAAGTAAGAAAAAAGAAAATGTAATTAGTGAAATAAAAGCACTCGTTAAAAATGGGTATAAGGAAGTTGTATTAACAGGAATACATACAGGTCATTATGGTCAAGATTTAAAAGAATATGATTTTAGTGACTTACTTTTAGAGTTAGAACAAATAGATGGTTTAGAAAGAATTAGAATATCATCAATTGAAATAACAGAATTAACAGATAAATTTATGGATGTACTTAAAACAAGTAAAAAAATAGTTAATCATATTCATATTCCACTTCAAAGTGGTTGTGATAAAATTTTAAAAGCAATGAATAGAAAATATGATATGCAATATTTTATTAATAAAATAAATCAAATTAGAAGTATTAGAAAAGATATAGCAATAACAAGTGATGTTATAGTAGGTTTTCCAGGTGAAACAGATGAAGATTTTAATATAACAAAAGAAAATATTAAGAAAATTAAATTTACTGAGCTTCATGTATTTCCATATTCAAAAAGAGAAGGTACACCAGCTGCGATTATGAAAAATCAAATAGATGGAAATGTTAAAAAGCAAAGAGTAAAGGAATTAATTGAAGTAAGTGAAGAATTAAAAAATGAATACTATAAAAAATTTATAGGTAAATCTTTAGAAGTATTAGTTGAAACATATTCTGATGGATATTTAATTGGTCATTTATCAAACTATGGTAAAGTTAAATTTAAGGGTGATGAAGGCCTTTTACATAGTCTTGTAATGGTTAAATTAAATGATTATGAAAATGATGAATTTATGGGTGAACTTATAAAAGAAGAAATATTAGCTTAAAGGTACTTAAAAAATGTACCTTTTTTTGATATAATTAAATTTAGTGAGGTTAAATATGAAAGACTATATAAAAGGAACATTTAAAAAGATTATATTTAAGTCAGATCAAAATTATATAATAGGTTTATTTAAAGTTAGTGATACAAATACTGCTGATTTAGAAGAATATATTGGTTCAACTATAACATTTACTGGGTATTTTCATGAACTTACTATAGATGAAAAATACATGTTTTATGGTGAACTTGTAGATAATCCAAAATATGGACTTCAATATAAAGTAAATGAATATGAAAGAGTTAAACCAGAGGGAAAAGATGCAATTATTGATTTTTTATCAAGTGATTTATTTCCTGGAGTAGGTGAAAAAAGTGCTAAACAAATAGTAAACACTTTAGGTGATGATACATTAAATCTAATAATGGAAGATTATTCTAACCTGTTACTTGTACCAAATATGAAAGAAGCAAAAGCAAAAAATATACATGATATATTAAGTAAGTATAATGAAAGTTATGATACTATTATATATCTTACTTCAATAGGCTTTTCTATGAAAGATTCAATGCTTATATATAATAATTATAAAGAAATGACAAAATATATAATAGAAGAAGATGTGTATGCCATAATAGATGATATTGATGAAATAAATTTTGCTAAAATAGAATTAGTTCGTAAAAATCTTAATATAAGTGATTTAGATGGAAGAAGAATTATGGCACTTGTTATATATGTAATGAACGATTTATGTTTTAAAAATGGAGATACATTTCTTTACTTTGATGAAATATATGATGGAGTTATTAAACTACTTGACTATGAATTTAGTAAAGATGAATTTTATGATATTTTAATAGAAATTGCAAATACGGGTAAAATAAAAATTGAAGAAGATGAATATTACTTAAAAGAATATTTTGATTCAGAAAATAATATAGCAAATACAATTTATCATTTAACTAATAAAAATGATACAAAGTATAAAAAAATCGAAAAAGAAATTGAATCACTTGAAAATTATTTTGATGTTTCTTATAATGAAAAACAAATTTTAGCAATTAAAAATGCTTATGAAAAAAATTTCAGTATAATAACAGGTGGACCAGGAACAGGTAAAACAACTATAATAAAGGCAATTGTAGAACTTTATAGAAGACTACATAAATATAGTTATGATGAGCTTACTAGTAAACTTATATTACTTGCGCCAACTGGAAGAGCCGCTAAAAGAATGAGTGAATCATGTCTTCTTCCAGCATATACAATACATAGGTTTTTAAAATGGAATAAAGAATCTAATAAGTTTTTAGTAAATGAAAGTAATAAATCTAATGCAGAATTTGTAATAATAGATGAAGTAAGTATGATTGATGTTAATTTACTTGATAATTTATTTAAAGGACTTAGTAAAAATATAAAAATAGTTATGATAGGTGATTATAATCAGCTTGAAAGTGTTGGACCAGGTAAAGTATTAAAAGATTTAATTGATAGTGATATGATTAATGTAACTTTTTTAAATGAACTTTATAGACAAGATGAAAATTCTTATATAGCAACTCTCGCTTCAGAAATAAAGAAAAATGATTTAAGTGAAGACTTTTTAACTAAAAAAGAGGATTATAGTTTTATAGAGGCAAATGCATCTAATTTAAAAAAATATATTGAAAAAGTATGTTTAATGGCAATAGAAAAAGGATATTCATCTGATGATATACAACTATTAGCGCCAATGTATAAGGGTGAAAATGGTATAGATAATTTAAATAAATTACTTCAAAGTATATTTAATCCTGATAGAGGACAAAATAGTATTGTATCAAAAGATGTAATTTATAGAGAAAATGATAAAATTTTACAACTTGAAAATGATCCTGATAATAATGTATTTAATGGTGATATTGGTTATATCATGGATATTACTGGAAGTACAATAACGGTAGATTTTGATGGTAATATTGTAAAATATACACCAAAAGATTTTATTAAAATTAAACATGGATATGCAATTAGTATTCATAAGGCACAAGGTAGTGAATTTAAACTTGTTATATTACCAATAATATTTTCATACAGAATTATGCTTTATAAAAAAATAATTTATACAGCAGTAACAAGAGCAAGAAATAATCTAACTATTATTGGTGATCCATCATCTTTTGTCTATGCTGTTAATAATGAAAATGTATATGAAAGAAAAACTAAATTAAAAGATAGATTATTATCATATTTAATGAATATTTAATTCTCTTTAGTAAATAATATAAATGGCATTATTTTTGCCAAAATCAGATTATTAAAGAGGTGAAACAAATGAAAAAAACACTAGGAATGATGGTACTTGGAGCCGGTATGGGTGCAGCATCAGTTTATATGTATGACCAATATAAATCTGGTAACTTAAATAAAATCGCTAAAAAGGTTAGTAAAGCCGGCAGGGATGTATCAAAAATGATAGATGATCTGAACTAAGAAAAAATCAAATGATTTTTTCTTTTTTTATCTGTTTTTTCTTTTTAAAATTTGTTATAATAGTGGCTAGTAGGTGAAGTATATGACAAGAGAAGAAGTAGATAGAAATAAAATAACTCCAATGATGAAACAGTATTTAGAAATAAAGGATGAAAATCTTGATAATATACTATTTTTTAGACTTGGTGACTTTTATGAGATGTTTTTTGATGATGCTGTTACAGCATCAAGAGAGTTAGAACTTACTCTAACAGGTAAATCATGTGGATTAGAAGAAAGAGTTCCAATGTGCGGAATACCTTATCATGCTGCAAATATATATATAGAAAAATTAGTAGATAAAGGTTATAAAGTTGCGATATGTGAACAAACAGAAGACCCTAAAAATGCTAAAGGTATTGTAAAAAGAGATATAGTGCAAATCATATCATCAGGAACAAGAATGAATAGTGAATTTTTAGATGAAGGATCAAATAACTTTATAGGAGCAATCCTTGATTTAAAATATTCATATGTAATTAGTTATGCAGATATATCAACAGGTGAAGTTTATTCATTTATAAAAGAAAGAGATAATGATTTATTAATCAATGAAGTACTTGAAAGAAATATAAAAGAAGTAGTTGTTAATACTGATTTTGATAAAATTGTACTTGATACTTTAAAAAGAAATTATAATATAACTATTTCACTTTATAATAATAAAAATCTAATAAATGATTATAGTAATGTTTATAAAGATATAAAAGATGATAGGATAATAGAAGGAATAAAGTATTTATTATCATACTTAGAAAATACACAAAAAAGAAGTTTATCACATCTTCAAAGTGCAATTATAGTAAAAGAAGATTCTTTCTTAAGAATGAATATACATACTAAAAGAAATCTAGAACTTACTGAAAATATAAGAACAAAAGAAAAGAAATATTCACTTTTATGGTTACTTGATAAAACAAAGACAGCAATGGGTAGTAGAAAACTTAAAAACTATATATTAAATCCAATTATAGATAAAGAAAAGATAGAACATAGATATGATATAATTGATACTTTAATGAAAGAATTTATTTTAAAAGATGAATTAAGAGAATATTTAAATGATGTATATGATCTTGATAGACTTGCAGGTAAAGTAGCATTTGGTTCTGCTAATGCAAGAGATTTATTACAATTAAAAAATTCATTAAAAGTATTACCTAATATAAATGAAATATTAAAGAAAATTAATTATAAAAGTATTAATGAGTTTAGAGATTTATATGATTTACTTGAAAAATCTATATATGAAGATGCTCCTATTACATTAAAAGAAGGATATTTAATAAAAGAAGGATATAATAGTGAACTTGATGAATTAAAATCTTCTAGAAAAGGTAATAAGGATTTTGTATCTAAATTAGAACAAGAAGAAAGAGATAGAACTGGAATAAAAACATTAAAGGTAGGATACAATAGAATATTTGGTTATTATATTGAAGTTAGTAAAGGTGCATGTAAAGATATAAAAGAAGAATATGGTTATGAAAGAAAACAAACACTTGCTAATTGTGAAAGATTTATAACACCTTTATTAAAAGAAAAAGAAGCACTTATTTTAGGTGCAGAAGAAAAAATTATTAATTTAGAATATGATTTATTTATTGAAATAAGAAATATTGTAAAGAGTAAAATACCTTATATACAAGATTTATCACATACTATAAGTGAAATCGATGTATTATCATCTTTAGCAGTCGTTGCAGAAGAAAATAATTATGTAAGACCAAAACTTAATAATGATAATGTAATTAATATAGTTGAAGGAAGACATCCAGTAGTTGAAAAAGTATTAACTGGTGAATTTGTTTCAAATGATATTAAAATGGATAAAGATGATACAATTCTTTTAATAACAGGACCAAATATGTCAGGTAAATCAACATATATGAGAGAAATGGCTATAATCGCAATAATGGCTCAAATAGGATCTTTTGTCCCTGCTAAAGAAGCAAATCTTCCTATATTTGATAAAATATTTACAAGAATAGGAGCCAGTGATGATTTAGTATCTGGTGAATCAACATTTATGGTTGAAATGATGGAAGCAAATAGTGCAATAGAAGGAGCAACTAAAAATAGTTTAATATTATTTGATGAATTAGGTAGAGGTACATCAACTTATGATGGTATGAGTTTAGCTGCTGCTATTATAGAATATATACATGATAAGGTAGGAGCAAAAACATTTTTTTCAACACACTATCATGAATTAACAGATTTAGAAAAACATCATAAACACTTAAAAAATGTACATGTATCTGCAAAAGAAGAAAATGGTAATATTACATTCCTTCATAAAATAATGAGTGGACCTGCTGATAAGAGTTATGGTGTACATGTTGCAAAACTTGCTAAATTACCTGATGAACTTATAAAAAAAGCAGAAGAAATTCTTTCTAAATATGAGAAAAATGGTAATAATATTAAAAATATTGAAACAAGTACTCAAATATCATTTGATTTAGAAGAACCAAAAGAAGAAAATAAAGTAGTTGAAGAATTAGAAAAGATTAATCCACTTGAAATGACACCAATTGAAGCAATTAATAAACTATTTGAACTTAAAGGTATGTTGAAAAAATAAATTAGATTACAAATGTGTAATCTTTTTTTATGATACTTGCATTTTTTAGAAAAAAATATATAATATATTCAAAACAAAAAGGGGGATTTTTAAATGAAAAAATTTATGAGTGATGTTTTATGTGTATTTTTAATTATTTTGTCAGTTATAATGATTGTATTTTTGTTAAAAAATAAAAATAATCCTAAGTATATAAATAAGGATTATGATTCTTATTATAAAAATAGTTCTTTAGCTATGAAAGATGATTTAGATAATGAAAAAGAAAATATTAGTAAAAATGAAGAAACAAATAAAAATTTAGAAAATGTTTCTAAAAATGATAATAATTCTAATTTAAATGAAGAAATACAAAATAAAAAAGTAAATACTATAAATAATGAGGAAAAATCAGATATAAAAAATAATAATGTAAATAATGAAACTAATAATAATAAAAATATAAATATAAGTAATAGTAAAGATAAAGAAGATAAAAATAATATTACAAATGATAAAAAAGAAGATGAAAATAGTAATAGTGATGTTAAAAATGATAATGAATCTAAAGAAGACAATAAAAATGATCAGAGTACAAATATAAGTAATGATGAAGATAAGAAAGATAATGAATCAAATGATGATAGTAATCAAAAAAATGATGAAAATAACAATTTAAATGATAATAAATCAAAAAATAATTTAGTAAGTTATAATGGATGGTTAAAAATAGAAAATAATACATTAG
>URBY01000035.1 GCA_900546245.1 uncultured Mycoplasmatota bacterium
GACTAGCCTTATTCTGACTAGCCTTATTCTGACTAGCCTTATTCTATATTTAAGTTTATCACCTTCTATTTTTTCTTGCAAGTGCTTTTCTTAAATTTATTACTTACTTTACAAAAAAACTGAAGATTTATAACATATTATTATATTCTTCTTCAGTTAATACTTTTATTCCAAGTTCATTTGCTTTAGTTAGTTTACTACCTGCTTTTTCTCCAGCAATAACATAATCTGTTTTTTTAGTAACAGAACCTGTAACATTACCTCCAAGGCCTTCAATTTCTTCTTTTATTTCATCTCTTGGTCTTGATAATGTACCTGTTATTACAAATGTTTTACCATTTATATTTTCATTACTTGTATTCACTTCTTCACCTAAATATCTCATATTTAGATTTAAATCTTTTAATCTATTTATTAGATTTATATTCTTTTCATCACTAAAATAATCTACTATAGATTTAGCAATAACATCACCGATATCATTAATTGATTTTAATTCATCAAAATCTGCTTTTATTAAATTATCTATAGTTTTATAATATTTTGATAATATTTTTGCAGTCTTTTTTCCTACATATCTAATTCCTAAACCAAATAATAATCTTTCTAAAGAATTCTTCTTACTATTACTAGCAGATTCTAATAACTTTGATATACTTTTTTCTCCAAATCCTTCAAGTAACATAAGTTCATCTTTATATTTATCAAGAGTATAAAAATCATCTATATTTTTTAAATAACCTAAATTATAAAAATCTTCTACAATACTTTCTCCAAAACCTTCAATATACATTGCATCTCTTGATGAAAAATGAATTAAACTTTCTATTTTTCTAGATGGACAATGTTCATTTTTACAATAGTGATTAGCATCTTTTCTAACTAATACAGAATTACACATTGGACAATTTTCAATCATTTTAAATGGAACACTATCTTCTTTTCTTCTATCTAATTTTACTTCTACTACTTCAGGAATAACATCTCCTGCTTTTCTGATAGAAATAGTATCTCCTACTCTAACATCTTTATCTATGCAGTAATCACTATTATGAAGTGTTGCTTTTGATACTAAGGAACCTGATACATGTACTGGCGAAAAAATTGCATTAGGTGTTATTTTACCTGTTCTACCTACTGTAAATTTTATTTCTTTTAAAGTTGTTAAAACTTCTTTAGCAGGAAATTTATATGCGATTCCCCATCTTGGTACTCTTGATGTAAATCCTAATCTTTTTTCATCTTCAAGATTATCAACTTTAAGTACAACACCATCTATTTCAAATGGAAGATTATCTCTTTTTTCTGATAGTGAATCAATATAATTTGTTATATCTTTAACATTTTTTGCATATCCATTTAATTTATAATTAGTTACAAATCCTAATTTTCTTAAAAATTCTAATGATTCTTTTTGAGTCTTTATACCATAATCTTCTGGATTTGGTATAAAGTAAGCCATAAAATCTAGATTTCTTTTAGCTGCTACTTTACTATCTAATTGTCTAATAGATCCTGCAGCTGCATTTCTTGGATTAGCAAATTCTTTTTCTCCACTTTTAATTTTTTCTCTATTTGCTTCTAAAAATGATTTCTTACTCATATAGATTTCACCACGAACTTCTATATCAATATCTTCTGTTAATCTAAGTGGTACAGATTTAATAGTTTTAATATTAGTTGTTATATCCTCACCTGTAACTCCATCACCTCTAGTTGCACCTCTTACAAGTACCCCATTTTTATATATTAATGAACCTGATAATCCATCCATTTTAGGTTCTAATGTATAATGTGCAGTACTTACTACTTTTTTTATTCTTTCATCAAATAAAATTATTTCTTCTTCATTAAATATATCATCAAAAGAAAGCATTGGATGATCATGATTTACTTTTTCAAATTTATCTAAAACAGCTCCTCCAACTCTATTTGTTGGAGAATCTTCTCTTTTTAGTTCAGGATACTTTTCCTCTATTGATAAAAGTTCATTATAATAATCATCATATTCTTGGTCTGTTATTGTAGGATTATCTAAAACATAATATTCATAACTAGCCTTATTTATATAATTAATTAATTCATCCATTCTTTCTTTCATAATGGTCACCTCATTATTTCCATAATTTATTTGGATATTCACCCTTTAATACTAATTTTTTTATAGATTTTACTACTTCTTCTTTATCTTCTTTATATGTTACGCCTTCCCATTTTGCATCAGTAGGTAAAACTTTTGTTTCAGTAATACCTTCTAAAGTTAATCTTTCTAAAAGATCTGGTATTAAATATTCAGCTTTTAATATATCATCTTTATGATTTTCTAAAAATTTAGGGAATCTTTCTTCAATATATTTAAATATTGATGGTGTAAAACATAACATGTTCATAGATACATAAGTATCTTCAGTAACAAAAAATGGTTCTCTTCCATCTAATGGTTTTGCAATTATTTTACCATCTATTTTTTCTACATTACTTTCTATTAATTCAGTTAAATTGCCATTTTCTAATTTGCATATTCCTCTTTTTACTGCACCATTTTCAGTTAATGTATTAGCAACTTTATATCCAACTAAACAATAGTTATTTCCTTCTTTTACATTTTTTAAAAAGTTACTAGCTACTTTATATGCATCTTTACCATAAAAATCATCTGCATTTATAATTACGAATGGTTCATGTATATTATCTTTAGCACATAATATAGCATGTGCAGTTCCCCAAGGTTTTACTCTTTCTTCTGGTTTAGTATAGCCTTCTGGCAAATCATTCATATCTTGAAATACATATTCTGTATTTATTTTATCTTCTACTCTTTTACCAATTGTTTCCTTAAATATATCATAATTTTCTTCTTTTATAATAAATACAACTTTATTAAATCCTGCATTTATCGCATCATATATAGAGTAATCTATTAAAAACTCTCCATTTGGACCCATAGGTTCTATTTGTTTTAATCCTCCAAAACGGCTACCCATACCCGCAGCCATTATTAATAGTGTTAAATCTTTATTCATTTTGTTTCTCCTTACATTTTGTGTATACTTTTGTGATTTTTCATTAATTTTTTTAATCCATCTCTTTTAAATGATATAGTTGCGATAGAACCATCTATAGTTACTACAACACCAAAACCATATTTATCATGATTAACCATATCACCAGGATGTAAATCATTATCTTCATTCATCATTTTATTTTTATCTATTTTAGGTTTAAATACATTACTATCTTCTTTTTTACCAATTGTTTCAATATATTCATCACTTATTTCATTTATAAATCTACTTGGAACATTGCTTGAAACTTTACCATATAAAATTCTACTTCTAGCATTTATTAAATATAGTTTCTTTTTTGCTCTTGTTATTGCAACATAACAAAGTCTTCTTTCTTCTTCTAGTTCATCATTTGATTCTAGTGAATTACTATGTGGGAATAATCCTTCTTCTACTCCAACCACAAATACATAATCATATTCAAGACCTTTAACCGCATGCATTGTCATAAGTGTTACTTTATCTTCATTATCATTTTTTTGTTCACTTACGTCACTTACAAGCGCAAGTTTATCAAGTAATTCCTCTAATGATACTATACCTTCATTTATTTCCATTGCTTTTGCGATTGACTTAAATTCTTCTAGGTTTTCAAGTCTTATATCTGCCTCTATTGATTTTTCATCTTCTAAAGACTTTTTCATACCTGATTTATCAAGTACCATATCAATTAATTCAGTAAGAGTTAAATGACTTTCTTCTTTTTTTATTTCTTCAATCATATTTTTAAACTCTAATTCTTTTCCTGAATCTATTACTTCATATAATGATTTATCAAGTACATTTGACTTAATTGCTAAATTTTCTATTGCTTTATTTCCAATACCTCTTTTTGGATAGTTAATAACTCTTAAAAGAGATACATCATCTTTATTATTATATATTAATTTTAAATATGCGATTAAATCCTTTATTTCTTTTCTATTATAGAATGCATAAGAACCAACTATATTATAAGAAATATTACTTGTTAAAAATGCTTCTTCTACTGTTCTTGATTGTGCATTTGCTCTATATAAAACACATATATCTTTTGGATTAACTCCTTTTTCAATTAATTTCTTTATTTCATTTACAACATAATTTGATTCATCTTTTTCATCAAATGCTTTGTAATATGTAATCTTACTTCCTTCTTCGTTTTGAGTCCATAAGTTTTTTTCTTTTCTAACTTTATTATTTTTAATGACATTATTCGCAGCATTTAATATTGTTTTTGTTGATCTATAATTTTCTTCAAGTAATACGACTTTAGCATCTTTATAATCTTTTTCAAAATTTAAAATATTTTTATAGTTTGCACCACGCCATGTAAATATTGCTTGGTCAGCATCACCCACTACAGTAATATTTTTGTATTTTGCACTTATCATTTTTGATAGTATATATTGTGGTTCATTTGTATCCTGGTATTCATCTATAAATACATATTTATATTTTTCTTGATATTTTTGAAGTACACCAGGATTATTATTAAATAACTTTAATGGTAAAATTAATAAATCATCAAAATCCACTGCATTATTTATTTTTAAGCTTTTTTCATATTTTCTATATACTTCTAAAGTAATTTCATCGAAGTCTGTATTTACATATAAAGAATATTTCTCTGGATCAATTATTTCATTTTTGTTATTTGAAATTACATTCTTTATTGCCTTTGGATTATATTTATTCGCATCAATATTTAATTCTTTCATTATCTTTTTGATTATTGATAATGAATCATCTGAATCAAGTATTGTAAAATTCTTTTCATAACCTAATAATTCACAATTTTCTTTTAATATTTTTAAACCAAAAGAGTGAAATGTTGATATTTGGATATAAAATGCGCTATTCCCTTCCAATTTAAAAATTCTCTCTTTCATCTCTTTAGCTGCCTTATTAGTAAATGTTATAGCGAGAATATTATTTGGATCAATATTTTTTTCTTCTATTAAGTACGCTACTTTTGTTGTTAGAACCTTTGTTTTACCTGAACCTGCGCCCGCAAGTATAAGCATTGGCCCATCTGTATTTACAACGGCTTCTTTTTGCCTATCATTTAAACTGTCTATGAGGTTCACTATTTATCACTCTCCCTATATTCATTTTACCATATATTTCGTTCTTTTTATACGAACATTGACAAAAAAAGCAAAAAAATCCCTATTTTTTAGAGATTTTTTCTATATAACTAATTATACAATAAAGCATTATAGTAAGTATTACTAAAAGTACTACACCCATTATTACATAATTCATATTAAACACTTGAGATCCATACATTATTAAATAACCTATTCCTTCTTTTGATACTAAAAGTTCTCCCATTATTACACCTACAAAACACATGCTTACATTTATTTTAAATGATTCTATAATTTTTAAATAATTATCTCTTAGTACTACATAAGTAAATACTTTTAATTTATTTCCACCCATAGATTTTATTATTTTTATTTTATTTTCATCAGTACTTTTAAATGCATTATAAATATTAATTATACTTATAATTGCGGATATTAAAAGTGACATAATTATAATTGATTTAATGTTAGCGCCTGCCCAAATTATAATAAGAGGACCAAGTGCTACTTTTGGTAAACTATTTAATATAGTTAAAAATGGTTCAAATACTCTTGCTAAAAACTTATTAAACCAAAGTATACTTGCGACTAATAGACCAATAACATTACCAAGTATAAAACTTATAATAATTTCATATACTGTTGTAAATATATGGTTCCAAAAATTATTTGCTTTTATTAAATCTATTATAGAAGTAAATACTTTTTTTGGACTTGATACTAAAAATGTATCAACCATATTTTTATCAGCCATTATTTGCCAAAAAACAATAAATATAACAACAATTAATATTTGAGTTAAAAGAACTAGAATATTATTCCTTTTTATTCTTTTTAAATATTTTTTATATTCTTCACTTTTCATCATTAAGATCTTCCCAAATTTTTTCATAATATTCCATAAATTCTTTTGAACTTCTACTCTTTATTGGATTAGTTCTATCAAAATCATAATCAATGTTATAAGTTTTCTTTATTGTTGATGGTCTTTTACTCATTACAATAATTTTATTACACATACTTATTGCTTCTGATATATCATGAGTAACTATAATTAATGTCTTTTTTTCATTCTTAATTATATTACAAACATCATTTGAAACTGATATTTTTGTTTGATAATCAAGTGCTGAAAATGGTTCATCTAGTAAAAGTAAATCTGGTTTTAATGCAAGAGTTCTAATAAGTGCGACTCTTTGTCTCATTCCACCTGATAAATCTTTTGGGTAATTATTTAAAAAATCTTTTAGTCCATATGTTGTAAGTAAATTCTTTACATTTTCCATATTTTCTTTTGTACATGTTTTATTTATTTTTAAACCTATTAAGCAATTTTCATATATTGTAAGCCAAGGAAATAAACAATCATCTTGAAGCATATAACCTATTTTTAAGTTATCTTTCTTTTCAATACTTCCTTTTGTAATACTTTCAAGTCCTCCAATTATTGATAATAGTGTTGATTTACCACATCCAGAAGGTCCTACAATACCTAGGAAATCACCTTCATTTATTTCTATATTTACATTTTTTAATGCTTCTATTTCCATCTTTTTAGTATTGTAATTTTTATATAAATTACTTATTTTTAGTATTTTACTCATTTCTACTCACTTTTTGAAAATGAAGTATCTACTAAATCTTTATATGGAACTTTAGTTTTTAATTCTCCAGCTTCAATCATTATATCTTGTAAATGATCAAATGATTCTTCTGTAAAGTATGTATTTTTCATCCATGCATCATTATCTTTATATCTTTTTATCATTTTAGATAATTCATTTATAGTTAAATCTGGAAACTGATTTACTATTACTTTCGCAACTGTTTCTTCATCATTATTCCATACAAAGTCAAGACCTTTATTTATTGCATTAGTAAATTTTTGAATAGTATCTTTATTTTCACTAATATAACTTTTTCTTGCATTATATGCTGTATAAGGTACTGATCCACCATATTCACCAATGTAACCTACTACATATCCATATCCTTTTTGTTCTACTTGTGTAGCACTAGGTTCAAATAATGTTACAAAATCTCCTACTCCACTTATAAATGTTCCTGCCATAGATGCAAAATCAACACTTGTATCTATAGTTAAATCGTTTAAATCTATATTATTTTCTTTTAATGTATATTCAAATGTCATTTCAGGCATACCGCCTTTTCTTCCACCTATTACATATTTTCCTTTTAAATCATCTAATTTAAAGTTATCTATTTTTTCTCTAGATACTAAGAATGCTCCATCTCTTTTTGTTAGCCCTGCAAAACTTACTATATAATCTTCATTGTCTGAATTATATACATATATTGATGCTTCACTACCACAAAATCCAATATCTACATCTTTTGATAAAACTGCACTTGTTACTTTATCTGCTCCTGGTGTAAGAATAAGATCAATGTCTAACCCCTCATCTTTAAAATATCCTTTTTCTAAAGCAACATATTGTGGTGCATAAAATATAGTATGCGCTACTTCTGCAACTTTAACCTTTGTTAATTTTGATGTATTATCATTATCCTTTGTAATAAAAGCTATTACTGTACCAAGTATAACAATTACACATGTTATTATACTTATAATTATCTTTTTCATATATCCTCCTTTTCTCATAAACATTATATTCAGTTTTTAAAATTAGGGTTACAAAAAGAAAAAAAGATAATACCATAAAAAGTATTATCTTTAATCAATATTATTTTTTTAATTTTATATCTAATGGTTTAGATTTATTACCACTTTCATCTACCGCTATATACTCTAATATTAATATATCACCATATTCAATTGTATCTACTGTAATATTATTTCCTACTGTAAATGTTTTTGTTTTATTATCGCTTACTACAACTTCACAATTATTATCAAAAGTAGTTTTATTTATATTATCTGGATACATATTTAACTTACACTCTACAGCATTACCCTTATTTTTTAACGTTAATATTGGCGGTAAATAATCACCTGTTGCTTTTTTAGTACTAGATAGTTCATATTTATATTTTGTTTTATTATTAGTAGTTTCTTTTGATACTAAAACACATAAACTCATATCCATATCATTACCATCAGAATTCTTAATTGGTGTATCTAAATAATCATATGCCGCAATCTTTCCAACAGGTAAACAATACGAACTAGAAGTTTTAAGTCCATTATCAATTTCTGTTTTATTATTATTAACGTATATTTTTGCTGCACTTTCTATTAAAAGTTTTGTGCTATAATCGAATTTATTTTTAACTTTTGTAGATAATTTAGCAAAATTTGGATATGCAAGCATAGTAATAATTAATAATAATGTCATAACAGCAAGTAATTCTACTAATGTAAATCCCTTTTTATTTTTCATACTTATCACCCTTTAATTAATTTTATCTGTTGGTTTTATATTAAGTGTTAAATCAGAAAACCTTCCATCTTTATACATATAATAAGCAGCAGCTGCAATCATAGTAGCATTATCAGTACAATATCTTAATTCTGGAACAATTAATTTAACATTTTCTTTATCACATAATTCTTTTAATTTTTCTCTTATACCAGAATTTGCTGATACACCGCCCGCAACTATTACTTCTTTTACGTTATATTCTTTAACTGCTCTTATAGTTTTCTTTGTTAATATATCAACAACAACATCTTGAAATGAAGTTGCTAAATCATATACATTTACTTCATTACCTCTTTGTTTTTCATTATGAACTAAATTTATAACAGCACTTTTAATACCACTAAAACTAAAATCATAAGAATCATCATCCATTGGTACTGGTAAATTATATGTATGTTTACCCATTTTTGCATATTTATCTAAAACTGGTCCTCCAGGATATGGAACATTCATTACTCTTGCAACTTTATCATATGTTTCACCTACTGAATCATCTAAAGTTCCACCAATTTTTTTAAATGAATAATCTTTTCCCATATATACAATTTCAGTATGTCCACCACTAATAACAAGCGCAATTAATGGAAAATTTAATGGGCTTACTAATCTATTTGCGTATATATGTCCTGCGATATGATGAACCGCAATTAATGGTTTATGATATATCATCGCAAGTGTTTTAGCTGTTTCTACACCTACTATTAACGAACCTGCAAGACCTGGGCCATATGTAACCGCAATCGCATCCATATCTTCAATTTTCATACCTGATTTTGTAATAGCCTCTTCAATTACTATTGTAATATTTTCAACATGTGATCTACTTGCTATTTCAGGTACTACTCCACCAAATTTTTTATGTATATCTATTTGTGATAAAACAACTGTACTAATTTCTTCTTCTCCATTTTTAACAATTGATACACTTGTTTCATCACAAGATGTTTCTATACCTAATATATAAATATCTTTCATAACTTTCACCTTACTTCTTTTAACATTAAAATCCCATCTGAATCTTTATAATAATTTTTTCTTACTGCAATTTTCTTAAAACCTAATTTTTCATACAAATTAATTGCGTTTTTATTTAACATACTTACCTCAAGTGTAATGTTATCCACAGTATAATCATTAGTAATTTCATTAATAAGTTTAGATGCTATTCCTTTATTTCTATATTCTTTGAGTACAAAAATATCAACTATTTCACATTTTTCGTACATTACATTGAATAATAGGAATGCTACTACCTTATCATTAGTAACATATGAATATATTTTTAAAAAATCTGAATCTACAAATGAATAATTTTCTTGATACTCATTAAATATATCTTTTAAAGATGATATATCTACATTTTTATTTATCATAATTTTGCTTCTGCTTCAATTTTCTTAATATAATTTGGTTTTAATAGATGTGGATTTACCTTTTCATTATTTACATCAATATTTTTCATTATATTTAATGCATTTATACTTGCCTTTACCGTATCGTATTTTTCATATTCTTTATTTGATAACGAAATTAATAATATTTTACCATCCAATTCTTCTAATTTTTTGTACATATATTCAGTGCTTGAATAAGTATCATCCATTACTCTTTTTTTATCCTTATCAAAAATTGAAAAATATAAATTATCTTTCTTTTCTTCTATTATTGGAACATAAAAATCATATCCGTCATTATCATATATTAATTCTTCTAATGAAGAAATCATATATACAGGTATATTAAATGAAAAAGCATATGTTTTAGCAACTGCGATTGATATTCTAGTACCTGTAAATGAACCAGGTCCATTACCAACAATTATTTCATCTAATTCTTTAAAGTCTATATTATTACTTTTAAATGCCTCATCTATTGTAGGTACTAAATAACTTGAATGATCATTTTTTGTATGTAATTCTTTATCAAAAATAATCTTATTATCCTTTATTAAGGATACCTTTAAAAGGTCAGAACTTGTATCGAAAAAAAGACAGATCATAGAACTGCCTCACAAAGTTCTTCATATTTTTGACCATAAGGAATTATTTTTAATAATCTTTTATTTTCATCAATTGCAGTAAATTTAATTTCAAGTCTTTCTTCAGGTAAATATTTTTCAATCATATCTGCCCATTCAATTATTACAATACCATCTTTACCAAAATAATCTGGTAAACCAATTGATTCAACATCTTTTTCAAGTCTATATACATCCATATGATATAAAGGCATTTCACCACTATAATATTCTTTTATTATATTATAAGATGGAGATGTAATTGTTTCATCTATTTCCATAGAAGCAGCAAAACCTTTTGTAAATAAAGTCTTACCTGTTCCTAAATCTCCTTCTAAACAAATAACCATACCTGAAAACTTTTCTGCTTCAAAATTTTCAGCAAGTTCAATTGTATCTCTTTCACTCCTTGAAGTATATTTATATTCCATTTTTATCACCCAATAATATTATACAAATAATAATAATCAAATACAATAAAAAATACAAAAGTTTACAAAAATCTAAAAAAAAAGCAAAAAAAAATTAGCGACGTCCTATTTTTGCTAATTACTATTTTCGGCTCTGAAGTGCTTGACTTCTGTGTTCGGGATGGGAACAGGTATTTCCACTTCGATATCGTCACTAATAAAATTTTGAGAAATTATTCTCTGAAAACATGATAATGTGGTTCCACAAATTAGTTATGGTTAAATCCTCGATCTATTAGTACTGGTCAACTCAATGTATCACTACACTTCCATCTCCAGCCTATCAACCTGATAGTCTTTCAGGGATCTTACTATTATAAAAATATGGGAAAATTCATCTTGAAGTTCGCTTCCCGCTTAGATGCTTTCAGCGGTTATCGATTCCATACATAGCTACTCTGCACTGCAACTGGCGTTACAACAGATACACCAGAGGTATGTCCATCCCGGTCCTCTCGTACTAAGGATAGCTCTTCTCAATTTTCCTGCGCCCACGACGGATAGGGACCGAACTGTCTCACGACGTTCTG
>URBY01000036.1 GCA_900546245.1 uncultured Mycoplasmatota bacterium
GAGCAACTGACTTGTAATCAGTAGGTTACGGGTTCAATTCCTGTTTTCGGCACCACTTGGGGAGATAGCGAAGTGGCTAAACGCGGCAGACTGTAAATCTGCTCCTTAGGGTTCAGTGGTTCGAATCCACTTCTCCCCACCATAGCTTGCCTAGTAGCCAAGTGGTAAGGCATCAGACTTTGACTCTGACATGCGCTAGTTCGAATCTAGCCTAGGCAGCCATGTTTGTGTTGTATATGTCCTGTTAGCTCAGTTGGTAGAGCATTTGACTTTTAATCAAAGGGTCATGCGTTCAAGTCGCATACAGGACACCATTTAGTAAGTAAACTCGCAGTAATGTGAGTTTTTATTTGATTTTGTATAAAAATTATAAGAAAATAAAAAAAAGACTTGAAAAATTCTTAATTTTATTATACAATTAAGAAGTCCAGTGATATTGGACATAATTGGTGCTTGCCTTAGTGGCGGAATTGGTAGACGCACAGGACTTAAAATCCTGCGTGAGTTAAATCACGTGCCGGTTCAAGTCCGGCCTGAGGCACCATTATGGAGAAATACCCAAGTCTGGCTGAAGGGACTGGTCTTGAAAACCAGGAGGTCGGGTAACCGGCGCGGGGGTTCGAATCCCTCTTTCTCCGCCACTAATTTTTTACATCGCGGGATGGAGCAGTCTGGCAGCTCGTTGGGCTCATAACCCAAAGGTCGTAGGTTCAAATCCTACTCCCGCAACCAATATTGATTAATGAAGACTGCTCAGTCTTTTTTTTTATTTTCATCATATTATATAATAGGTGATAAAATGAAAGTGTATTCTCATAGAGGTGAATCGAAATATGCTCCTGAAAATACTATGAGCGCCTATTATTTAGCTTATTTAGTAGGTAGTGATGGTATAGAGACTGACTTAAGAAAAACAAAAGATGATGTACTTGTACTTATACATGATAAATCTGTTGATAGAACATCTAATTATAGTGGTAAAGTGGCTGATTATACATTTGATGAATTATTAAATATGGATTTTGGAGATGAATATTATAAGGGAGAGAAAATTGTTAGATTAACTGAATTTTTGAAAAATTTTTCTGAAAGAAATGTAAATGTATATATTGAATTAAAAGAAACTGGTTATGAAAAACTCATAGTAGATACATTAAAACAATATAGTTTGAAAAATGTTGTGCTTATATCATTTAAATATAATTTGCTCAAAAAAATAAGAGAAATGGATAATTCAATTAAACTTGGTTGGTTGATATATGATGTTAACGATTCAATTATTAAGGATTGCAAAAATATAAAACTAAACCATGTACTTTGTACTGCAATTTGCCTTAGCAAAGATGAGGTTACAAAACTTAAAAATAATAATTTTATTGTAAGTGCTTGGGGTGTTTTAGGTAAATCTGAAATAAAAAGATTAAAAAATATTGGTGTAGATAGAATTATATATGATAGTGGTTATGATGTGAAAAAATTTTTAAAGAAGGAAAGAAAAAATGTATAGTTTTCTTGCTTCGATATTAATTGGTATAGGCGTTGTTTTGCCGGGTGTTAGTGGATCTGCAATAGCAATACTAGTTGGTATTTATGATAAGGTTTTAACTGTACTTAATGATTCTAGTATAAGAGCAGTAAAAAAAATAATTATATTATTTCCTGTAATTATTGGAATTATGGTTGGAGTGGTTATTTTTGGTAATACACTTCTTAAAATATATGAATATTACGAATTTCAAATGAAATATATTTTTATAGGGTTAATATTTGGTGGAGTGCCTATTCTTTTTAATGAGTTAAAAGATAAGGGTGGGATTCTTAAAATGAAACCTTTAATTTTTTCTGTTATTTTTTCACTATTACTTATTGTAATTCCAAGTGTTATTAGTTATGACAATGTTTCCGATTTGAATCCTATAAAACTTTTTATAGCAGGTATTTTATACATTTCTGGTAAAATTATTCCAGGTATAAGCAGTTCGTTTTTTATGATGTTACTTGGAATGTATGAGAAGGTGTTATTAATGTTATCTGGTCCGTTTAGTTTATCTTATTTTGAATGGATATCTTTAATACCTTTTATAATTGGTATAATTGTTGGAGCAATAATTCTAATTAAGGTTGTAAATTATTTATTTAATAAATATTTATCTTTAACATATAGTATTATAATTGGGTTTGTGTGCGGTTCTACTTTATCAATATTTCCAGGGCTTGAATTTAGCTTTAGGGGTATTTTATCAATGATTTTTATGGTAATTTTTTTTCTATTAACAAATTATTTGTCTAAAAATAAGAAAAAAATCACATAAGTGTTGACAATTACCTAGAAAATTTAGTATACTTAAATAGCAATTTGAGTATTTCTGGTTCCGTGGTGTAGTGGTTAACACGTCTGCCTGTCACGCAGAAGATCGCGGGTTCAAGTCCCGTCGGAACCGCCATTATTTTTTTTGGCTCTGTAGCTCAGTCGGTAGAGCAGAGGACTGAAAATCCTCGTGTCGGCAGTTCGATTCTGCCCGGAGCCACCATTTATGTTTATTAGGTCCGATGAATGCGCTCGTAGCTCAGCTGGATAGAGCGTTTGGCTACGAACCAAAAGGTCAGGGGTTCGAATCCCTTCGGGCGCACCATATATTATCGGGAAGTAGCACAATTTGGCAGTGCACATGGTTTGGGACCATGAGGTTGCAGGTTCAAATCCTGTCTTCCCGACCATTTAGTAATCAAACAGACTTTATAGTCTGTTTTTTTGTCCCAAAACATTTATCAAATTTACCTGACCTTTTGCTTCTTAAACTATTCTAGTTTTATTTCATCAAATAATATTTCATCAAATAAAAGTTTCATATTTTCTTTTCTTATACTAAATTGTGTTCCATGATCATGCATTTTACCTGATTTACTACCACTTTTATATACTCCTAGTGTAAATGATATTCTAATCTGACCTCGTTTCAATAATTGTATGAAATTACTAAATTTTTTTAATTTATAAAACTTATATTTGTCATATCTAACATATAGTACATTATGTGAAAATTTTTTGTCACCCTCTACTAAACATACATAATTTAATTTCCTACATAATTTTTCTTCTAACAATTCAAAAGACCATGATGATAAATTGTCTATCAATTCATTATTTTTATTATATACTTCCATTATTACTTTTTTATTTTTGTAATCGATTCGTAATTTTGCAGAATATTTATTATTTATTGATTTTAAAAATTCCCCATATAAAACGAAATTAAGAATTTTATAATTATTACTATCTAAGTAGCCATATTTATCATATAGTCTTTTTGTTTCAAGTACATAACTATCTGGTGTTGCACAAAATAAATCAATATAATTTTCTCTTTTACTCACTTTTGATTTAATCTCAACAGTATTGTAGTCAGGTATTTCAAAATTATCAGGATTTATTTCTAGCAAATTTTCAAGAGTTTTTCCTGTTACACTTTTATTTTTATTTTTACATTCTATCCAGCCTAAACTTTTAATTTTATCGAGTTTTTCTTTTAATGTTAATATATCGCTATTCATAAAAATTACCTCCTATATATCTTATTATCCATAAATTATGCAAAATCCCCTATATTTATTGTAAAATATAATATTATATGATAAAATTATTATGAGAATAGGGGAAGATTAGTATGCTAGGAAATATAATATCAATAGAAGGAAATTTAGTTGTTATAAAACTATCTATTGACTTAACAAGTAAAGTTGGACTTTTAAATATCCATGTTGCATTTGATTCAAATGGAGATACTATTATTGGTGAAATTGTGTCACTAAGTTTAACAGAAGCTAAAATTATGTTACTAGGAGAGATTAGTAACAATAATTTTATTTCTGGGGTTAACAAAAAGCCATCGTTTTCTGCTAATGTAAGAATTATAAATAAGAATGAACTTGATCTAATTGTTGGAAATTCATATAGTAGTCATGCTGTCAATTTTGGAAGATTGCCACTATATTCAGGTTATCCATTAAATATAGATCCAAATAAGTTCTTTTCTGAACATTTTTGTATAGTTGGTAATTCTGGAAGCGGAAAAAGTTCATCAGTTGCCAGAATATTTCAAAATTTATTTTTAAATAATAAGCCAAAAACGAATATTTTTATTTTTGATGTTTTTGGTGAATATCATACTGCATTGAATAATGTTAATAATATTAGTTATAAATCTTATACAACTGATATTAATGATGTTGATAATAACAAAAATTATCTTGTTAAAATACCAATATGGTTATTAGACGCTGATGATATGGCACTTTTATTAGAAGCAGAAAGTTATGTACAAATACCAATTATTGAGAAGATGCTTAGAATAGTTACTATATATTCAATGGACGAAAGTGAAAAAGAAAAGCATATTAACGATATAATTGCAAGAGCAACACTTGAAATTTTATATAGTGGAAAACCTGCAAGTCAATTAAGAGATCAAATTCTAGCAATTTTTACAACATTTAAAACAAAAACACTAAATCTTGAAACAGAGGTTAGAGTCCCTGGATGGACAAGAACATTAAAACAATGTTTAATTTTAGATAAGGATGGTAAAATTGCAGATATTGAGTTAGTATCAAATTTTTTCAAAAAATTTATGACTACAGATATTGAACTTAATCCTGCAAATGGCAAATTATTTTATACACTAGAAAATTTATATGATGCTCTTGAACTTGCATTTATTTCAGAAGGTATATTAAAGAGTGATGCAATTTATGAAAAGTTAAATGTTCTAAGAGTTAGACTTAAATCAATATTAAATAGTAACTATGGTGATTATTACAGAGTGGATGAGTATATAACTAAAGAAGATTTTGTAAGATCATTAAATGAAAATGGTAAGTATAATATCGTAAATTTCAATATAAATAATATTACAGATAGACAAGCAAAAGTAATGATAAAAATATTTTCTAAGATGTTATTTGAATATAATGCCAGACTAGAAGATAGAGCATCGTATCCAGTTCATATTTTTATTGAAGAAGCACATAGATATATTCAAAAAGATAGAGATATTGATTTAATAGGATATAATATTTTTGAAAAAATTGCAAAAGAAGGTCGTAAATATGGAGTAATATTAGGCTTAATAACACAAAGACCTTCAGAATTAAGTGATACAACATTATCACAATGTTCAAATTATTTAATTCTTAGAATTATTAATCCAAAGGATCTTGATTATATAAAAAATGTTATATCAAATATGAGTGATGAAATGATTGCTAAAATAAAAAGTTTACAACCAGGATATACATTAATGTTTGGAAGTGCTTTTAAAGTTCCAATAATTTCTAAATTTGATATGCCTAATCCAACACCATATTCAAGAAATGTAGATATAAGTAATACTTGGTATAAAAATGAATAAAAAAACTTCTATTATTTTCAATAGAAGTTTTTTATTTATTTAGTTTATAATATTTATATGAAAATGGATTAATACTTATTATCTCAATATAATTTGATAAATTTTTTGTAATATCATAAGTAATTTTATCTATATCATTGATATAATCTTTTTTTATCATTTTTTTAATTAAATCGTATAAACTAATATTATAATTTTTTTGTTTTAATATTTCGTTTGATATTCTAATAACTTCATCATTACGTAAATTTTTATCCATTGTTAACCACCAGTATAATTATATCATATAATATCGTTTTTGACTAGGTGTATATTAATAAAAAATTTAAGTATACTTTTATAAAGTGGTGGTGTTTATATGGAAACAAGTACTTTAGACAAGTATATTTTAAAAGAATGTTTTGCAATTAATTTAAAATGGTATCGATTTAATAAAAATTATACACAGGAATATTTAGCCGAATTGTCAAATTTAACTGCTAAATATATTAGTGACCTTGAAAGAGGAAAGTATTCACCAAGTTTAAGTAAGATAGAGGCATTAGCTAACGCTTTAGAAATAGAACCATTCTTACTATTAAAACCCGATCATATGGGATATAATGAAAGCGGTAGAGTTGATAAAAAAGATAGAAAAATAAAGTAATTTTACATATATAAGTATAATTGATTACTTTTTGTATACAATAACAATGTTATTTATGATATAATTAATTTGTATGGAGGAAAAAATGGATAAATTAGACGAAAAAAAATGTGAATGTGGTTGTAATCATGACCATTGTGATGAAAATTGTGATTGTTCAAATGAACCACTAATTTTAGAAATGGAAGATATAAACGGTGAGAAAGTAAAAGTTCAAGTTATTGGAACATTTGATGATTCTGATAAAAGTTATGCAATTGTTAATGATTTAGATAATGAAGATAATTCATATATTTTCGAAGTTCAAACAACTGAACAAGGTGATATGCTTGTTAGCATTGATGATGAAAAAGAATTTGATAGACTTTGTAAAGTGGTAGAAAAATTAATAAGTGAAAATAATTAGTTGACTTTTATGTTATTAATATGATATAATCTATTTGCAATTGATTTTTGCAAGTAGTTCTGGGGCTTTAGCTCAGTTGGCTAGAGCATCTGCCTTGCACGCAGAGGGTCAGGGGTTCGAGTCCCCTAAGCTCCACCATAATGATATTATGACCTAATTTGTTAGGTTTTTTTATTTTTTCTATTTTATATTTCCTAAAAGTATGATAATATTATTATAATTTGGAGGTATTAAGATGGATAGAAGTAAAGAAAAAAATAAAATTTTAGTTGTGTTATGTAAAATTGATAATTGTTATGAAAAAGAAGATAATTATAGAGATAGAGCTGCTATATTACCTTCTTTTTTTCAAGAATTAAATAAAATAAAAGAAGATATGGGCGCTGATAAAATATTATTTTCTTTTTATACAGATGATACATATGAACATCAAAAATTGAAACAAACTGAGTTTGCAATTAACATTAGAACATTTGCAAATGATATAATATTAGGAGAACAATTTTATGAAGATGAAAATCATGAAGTGGTGTTTGATAATGAAAATAATCCAAGACTTTGTATTAAAAGCAATAGAAATATTAAAGAACAGCATATGGAAATGTTACAATATATAAAGAGATTACAAAATACAGAATCAATTGTTGGAATATTTAACATAAGTAATTGTTTCGAAAAAATTAATATAAATTCAATGAGAACAATTATTGTTTCGGGTGGACTTAATTCTATAATTGAAAGTTTGAAAGATCGTCCAACATATCATCAATTACAATACACAATGAGAAATTAAAAAATTACAAAAAAGATGAATAGTTTTTTAAGAAACAATTAAATCTTTTTTTATTTTGTAAGTATTTTTAAAATATTACATGATAATATTTAATTTTTATTTATATTTAATATTATACCAATCATCACCATATAACTAACTAAACTAGAACCACCATAACTTATAAATGGTAATGTAATACCCGTTATTGGTAATAAACCTATATTCATTCCTATATTTTGTATTTGTTGAAATAAAAGCATTGATAAAATTCCAACTATTGTAAATTTATCTTTTCCTTCTTTTTTTAGTGCAATTTTAATCAATTGCATATCAAAATATAAAATTAAAAGAATAAAAATAATTGTTGTGATAAAGCCAAAATTACTTGCAAAAACCGAAAAAATAAAGTCTGTCTGCGGTTCAGGAAAATATATTGGTGTATTATTAAATCCATACCCAAATAAACCCGCACTACCTGTTGCAGCAAGTGCATTTGTAAGCTGCATTCCAGATCCATTTTTCCAATCTAGAATTCTATCCATTCTATAGAAAAAATTTGTCCCAAATATATTTATAAAAGTATCTTTATTGTTGAAAAAAAGTATTAAAAAAGCCGTAACCACACTGGTTATTATAGCGAAAAAGGCAATAAACCAGCCAATTCTTATTCCGCTTGTAAATAACATAACTATAAGTATTGCAAAATATATAAAAATAATTCCAGTATCAGGTTCTAAAAATGAGAGTATTGAAGGAATTAGAACTATAAGAAAACATTTTAATATTATTTTTATTTCATCTTTGAAAAAATTTTTATTTACAGATTTACAATATTTTTCAAGCAAATTTGCTAGAACTAAAATCATAAATATTTTCACAAATTCACTTGGTTGAAATGATCCAATCCCTGGTATTGTAAACCAACATTTAGCACCATTTGATTCAGTTCCAATAAATAAAACAAGTAGCAATAATATATTTCCAATAATATATAAAATATTTGCATATTTATAAATAAAATCATTTTTACTTTTATAAATTATACATATACATATAAATCCAATTAAATACCATAACAACTGTTTTATATATAAATTATTATAACTAGATGATAGCATTTTTTGACTACTATATATACTAATTAAACTTACAATCATAAAAATAAAAACGAGTAATAGGATTTTAATATTTAAATAATTCATTTTTTTAGAGTTTTTCATAGTAATCACCATTTTTAGTATAATCAATTATTTAGTAAATATTTGTCACATTAAGCATAATATTTATAAAAAGGAGTGTTAAAATGAAAAAAAAGTTACCAAATATATATAAAGGAATGGTAAAAAATTCAAATCAAAATCAAAAACAATCTTTTATCTCTCATGAAAGAGAAGAAAGTACTTATGAAAATGAAGAAAATTTAGAAAAAAATTTTTCACACAAAAATGTTAATAGACAAATAAAAGAGATTTTTTCATCACCAAGTTTTGTTTACAAAGCAAATGTTTCAATAAAATTAGTAGATGGAACTACACAAGAAAAGACTATTGTAGGAAGAACCAACAATAGTCTAATAACAATAGATGATGAACTTATAGATGTTAGTAAAATAAGTCAAATAGACTTTTTAGACTAAACATTTTCTATAAATGTATCACCTAAACATCTAATGCTGCATATACATTCTAAGTTCATTGTAAAGAATGATTCTGTTGCAGTATATGTTCCATCTTCATTAGCAATTAAAACTCTAAATGTACAACAACAGTTATCTATTTTTTCTACTCTAAATACTGATGAAGTTGCAGTTGGCTCAGCAACTCTTGTAGTAGGTGCACTCCAAGGAGTTACACCATTACTCATACAAGTATAAAGCATAACTGGTCTTGTGTTGTAATATAAGCATGAGAATTGACCTAAACTTGGTTTATCACAACTTAAAATACAATCTTCTTCTTGATCAGCATTCTTTTGTAGTAAGTAAATAACCTTTAATATATCACTAATACAGTTACAATTATTTTTACACATAATATATTCCACCCCTTTTATTATATTTTCTACTATAGAATATTCGTAAGTTTATTAAAAGTGTAGGTTTATTGCTTGTTTTTTTGATAAATTATAGTATAATTATAATAGGTGATTAATAATGAACTATCAATATTTAATAATATTAGCAGTTTTACTTTTTATAGTGATAATTGTATTAAAAGCAAATAAAAAGGATTTTTATATTGAATCAAATAAACTTGTGGATTATTTAGGAGGTAAAGATAATATTATTTCAATGGAAGTAAATATGTCTAGATTTAAGGTAACTCTTAATGATATATCTAAAGTTAATAAAGAAGCAATTCAAAAAATGGGGGCAAAGGGTATAGTTGAAATAGATAATCAATTAAAAATTATATTAGGACCAAATGCAAAAACATTACTTAAATATATTGAAGAATTAAAAAAATAGGAGTTTCCTATTTTTTTGTTAACCTGTAAAAATTAAATGAAGGTTTATTTAAAAATCTAAAATCAAAATCTGTTGTTCCAATACCGCTTGAAATATATAGGTCAGTATTATCAACTTTATAGTATGGTTTATAATATTTTTTTGCGTGTTCAAATTTAATTATAGGCCCATATATTGGTAAATTAACTTGTCCATTATGTGAGTGTCCTGCAAGTACTAAATCATAATTATATTTTTTAATATTATTAAAGTCGTCAGGATAGTGCATAATATTTATTTTATAATTAGATTTATTTTCATTTATGATTTTGTCTAAAAAGTCAGTTTTATTAGATAATGATGTTCCTGTTAATAATATTGAGTTATCAGCATCAATATAAATAACATCAAAATTATCATTTAAATTTATAAATCCTGATGAATCCATTATTTTAGTATAATTATTTAATTTTAAATCGTCTTCTCCAGAAATATAATATTTTCCATAATTACTAGAAATTTTAGCTAATTGTTCGATAATATTGTTTTTTTCTTTATCATTAATTTTTGTTGTTTTATCAATCAAATCACCAGTGAAAATAACAATATCAGGTTTCATGTTATTAATTTCATTAGTTAATCTTTTTAAAGAATTTATGTCAGTTGTCTTACCATAATGAAAATCTGAAAAATGTACAATCTTAAATCCGTTTAATGAATTTGTTATATTACTGTTTTCTATAGGATATTCTTTTATTATTAAACCAGTTGGACCAATATATCTAGAATAAATAACAATTAATATTAATACTAAAATTAAAGTAAAAAATAATTTTCTAAATAGACTTGGCTTTTTCTCTTTTATTATGTCATCATCATTTTCATTATTTTCTTCTAATAAATCATTAGAATATTCAATCTCGATATTATCTAAAGTGTTTTCTATATCATTATTTATTTTCATATTACCTCCAAAAATTTAAAATTCATTGTTATATGATTTAATATAATATTATTATATTTTGCATATATCTATATTTATTGATGTTTTTATCACTACTTTCTTTATAATTATAACAAAAAAATCGTGAATTTTTAGATTAAAGTTCGTTTTTTTACGAACTTTTTTCTTTTTCAGAATTAATGCCGTTTTTAT
>URBY01000037.1 GCA_900546245.1 uncultured Mycoplasmatota bacterium
AGAATTAAAAATGTATTTAAAAGAATTAAAGAAAAAATTAGGAAAAGATGCAGATATAAAGTCAGATACTATGGTACTTGAATTTATTCCAGATAAAAAGAATGGAAGAAAAGAAAATTAAATTTTTCTTTTTTTTGTATATTGACTAAAGAATTTCAATAATATATTATATTAAGTCAAGAGGTGGAAATATATGAAAATAGAAATGATGGAACTTTTATCAGACAAGATAGATGATATTAATTTATTAAAAAATGTTATAGAAGCTTTAGATGATATGTCGTCTGATGATAGAATAAAATTTTTTAATGAATTAAAAAAGTGCAGTTGTAGTAAGTTTGCATGTAATATAGTTATAGACAGTGGTGTATTAAGAGAAAGAACAGTAGATGAACAAATAGAATTAATTGAAGAATTAAAAAAATGTGGTTATAAAGAAAATGCATACTTGATAGCTACAGATAAAAATGTGCTAAATGAAAGAACAGTAGATGAACAGATAAGACTAATGGAAGAATTAAAGAAGTGTGCTTATAATGAAAATATATACAAAATAGCTATAGATGAAAATGTATTAGAAGAAAGAACAACAGAAGAGCAAATAGAATTAATGGAAGAATTAAAAAAATGTGGTTATAATGAAAATGTATATAAAATAGTTATAGATATAAATGTATTAATAAAAAGAACATTAGAAGAACAAGTAATGCTAATGAAAGTGTTAAAGAATTGTGATTATAATGAAAATGCATATAAAGTGATTATAAAAGTAAGTGTATTAAACAAAAAAACAAATGAAGAACAAATAGAACTAATAGAAGAATTAAAAAAATGTGGTTATAATGAAAATGTATCTAAAATAGCTATGAGTCTAGAGGTATTAAAAGAAAGAACGCTAGAAGAACAAATAGGACTAATGGAAGAATTAAAAAATTGTGATTGTGATGACAATGCATATAGAATAGCTACAGATAAATCTGTGTTAGAAGAAAAAACAGTAGAAGAACAAATAGAATTAATGAAAGAATTAAAAAACTATGATTATAATGAAAGTGCATATAAATTAGCTATAGATATATGTATATTAAACAAAAGAACAATAGAAGAAAAAATAATGCTAATGAAAGAGCTAAAAAACTGTGATTATAATGAAATTGCATATAAATTAGCTACAAATATAAATGTATTAAGAAAAAGAACAGTAGAAGAACAAATAAAATTAATGAAAGAGTTAAAAAACTGTGATTATAATGAAAATGCATATAGAATAGCTATAAATGAATATGTTTTAGAACAAAGAACAGTAGAAGAACAAATAAGATTAATGGAAGAATTAAAAAACTGTGATTATAATGATGATGTATATAAATTTACTATAGATATATGTGTATTAGATGGAAGAACAGCAAAAGAACAAATAGAATTAATGGAAGAATTAAAAAATTGTGATTATAATGAAAGTGCATATAGAGTAGCTATAGATAGAGATGTATTAAAACAAAGAACAATAAAAGGACAAATAATGCTAATGAGAGAATTAAAAAACTGTGATTATAATGAAAATGCATATAGAGTAGTTATAGATAAAAATGTATTAAAAGAAAGAATAATAGGAAATCAAATAATGTTACTAGAAGCATTAGAAAATTGTAATTATAATGAAAATTCATTTTATGTAGCAATAAATCCAAATATATTACAAACAAGAACAGTAGATGAACAAATAGACTTAATGAAAGTGGCATCATATATAGGATCAAAGAAATCAAAAGAAGTAAATCATAGTGATAATATGGAAGGAATTTCAGATATTACAGAATTAAAAATGTATTTAAAAGAATTAAAGAAAAAATTAGGAAAAGATGCAGATGTAAAGTCAGATACTATGGTACTTGAATTTATTCCAGATAAAAAGGATAGAAGAAAAGGAAATTAAATTTTCTTTTTTTACTACTTGACAAGTGTATAAAATACACATATAATGAAGTTGGTGATAACATGGAAGTAAATAATCCTTTATATAAAAATCAAGGAATTCACTTAATAAGTACAATCTTTACTGTAGAAGATGGTATTACTAAAGTTTTACTTATTAAAAGGAAAAATAATCCTTATAAAGATTATTGGGCGCTTGTAGGTGGTGCACTATATAATAACGAAGATTTAATTGATGGTTTAAAAAGAGAGTTAAAAGAAAAAACAGGTATTGAAAATATTAAATTAGATATGTTTAATGTTTATGGAAAATTAAATCGTTCACCAGTATTTAGAATGGTTGCGGTAGGTTACATAGGTGTTATTGATAGAGAAAAGGTATCATTAATAAAAGAAACTTTAAAAACAAGTAACGCAGATTGGTTTAATATTGAATGTATTCCAACATTAGCATATGATCATAATGAAATATTAAATGATGCGGTTAATAAATTAAAAGAAAAAATATATGAAAAGGACTTTTTAAAAGATTTATTTCCAAGTGAGTTTACTTTACCAGAACTTCAAAAGGTTTATGAAACAATTTTAGGAGAAAAGCTTGATAGAAGGAATTTTAGAAAAAAACTTTTAAATTTAGATTTAATTGAAGATACACTAAAAGAGAAAAAATTCGATGGAAATAAACCAGCTAAATTATATAAATTTAAATAGAAATGCATATATGCATTTTTATAAATAAATTAAATGTGTATTTTGTACACGTAATAGAATTTGGAGGAATAATTATGATAAAAAAAGTAGTATTAACAGGTGGACCATGTGCAGGAAAAAGCACAGCAATAGCAAAAATATCAAAAGTATTTACTGAAAAAGGATATGAGGTATTAGTTGTACCAGAGACAGCAACTGAAATAATAAATATGGGAATTAAACCATTTGGGGATAATAAAATAAATATGTATGATTTTCAGAAATTTATATTATCTCACCAACTTGAAAAAGAAAGATTAATAGATGAATATATTAATTTAAATGAAAATAAAAATATATTAGTTATATATGATAGAGGAATTATAGATAATATGGCATATGTTCCATTAAATGAATTTGACAAATTATTGAAAGAATTTAATATTACAAAATCAAATTTATTTACAAGATATGATAGTGCTTTACATTTATTAACGGCAGCTAAAGGTACTGATTTTTATACAATTGAAAATAATTCTGCAAGAAGTGAAGGAAAAGAAGAGGCAATAATTCTTGATGATAAAATATTAGAATCATATTTAGGTTTCCCTCGCTTAAGAATCATTGATAATAGTACAAATTTTGAGAGTAAAATAGAAAAGGTCATAAAAGAAATATCAAATGTATTAGGTAATGCATATGTTCAAAAGCAATATAAATATTTAATTGATTTTAATACTATTGATTATAAAAAATTAGAAAGGGTTTCAATAAAATTTGTAGTGAAACAAAAATATAATGTTAAAAATAATGAAGAAATAATGGTAAGAAAAATGAGTTTTGATGATGAAGATTTATATTTTTTAAGAATTAAATCTAATACGAATAAACCAAGTGAAAGAATAATAAAAGAAAAAGTTATATCAGAAAAAGATTATGATTATTTACATGATTCTTTTGATGGTAACGAAATTACTAAAATAAGATATTGTTTTAGTTATCATGATATTGATTTTAGGTTAGATATATTTGATGATATTGCCTTATTAGAAGTAGAAGGAGAATATGACAACATAATATTTCCAGACTTTTTTAGAGTTTTAGAAGATGTAACAGAAGATGAAAATTATAGAAATTATAATTTGTCTAAAGATAAAAACAAAAAAAAGAACTTGAATTATGGAATTTAAAATGTATTTAAAAGAATTAAAGAAAGAATTAGGAAAAGAGGCAGATGTAAAGACAGATACTGTTGTACTTAAATTTATTCCTGATAAAAAGAAGGAAAGAAAAGAAAATTAAATTTTTCTTTCTTTTTTTCTTTATGGAAACTAAAAAAATTGATATAATGAATATGGAAGTAAGGGTGGTAATAATGGATAGTAAATTAGAATTATTTTTAAATAAAATAAATTTACCAAAAGAAGATTATAATTATTTTAATGAAGGTAAAATTTTAAAAATAAAATCAACAAAAGATAAATTAAATTGGGATTTTATAATTGAAACTAAAGAATTATTACCAATAAAAGTCTTAGAATATTTAGATGAAAACATAAAAAAAGGTTTTCCTAATTTAAATACAGTAACATATGAAATAGTACCTAAAACAGTTAATAAGTCGTTAATAAATAGTTATTTTAATTATATAATTAATAAACTATCTTTAGGTAAAGCAGTTTCAATGATTTTTTATGGAAAAGAAATAAAGGCTACTACTAATGGAATGGTTATAACAGCGTCAAATAAAGCAGAAGAAAATATGATAAATAGTAGATTAAATGAAATTATTAATACATATCATAAAATTGGCTTTGAAAGTCTAAATTTAAAAATAGAATTATTAGATGGTGGAAATGAATTAAAAGAAGAAATAAAAAAAGAATTAGAAGAAGAAGTAAAAGAAGCAAGCAAAGAAGCTACTGAATTTTTAAACAAACCAAAAGAAAGACCAAGAGAAAGAATGCAGATGGTATCTACTAAGAAAGATCCAGAAAGTAGTGCGATTATAGGATTTGAAAATATGAGTGATCCAGTTTCTGTACAAACTATAACTGGTGAAGTGAATGATGTAACAATTGAAGGATACATATTTGGTAAAGAATTATTTGAGTCAACAAAAAGTGTATTTAAAATTATAACTTTAAAAGTATCAGATTTATCAGATAGTATCTTAGTAAAAATATTCTTTAGAAATGAAGAAGATTTTAATAGAGTAAATGGTGAACTAAATGAAAATTCTTGGTATAAAATAAATGGTAGAGTATCATTTGATACATTTGCAAATGATTATGTGTTAAGTGCTAGAAATATTGTTCCTATTGAAAGTAAATTCAAAGAAGAAAAAGATACTGAAGAAGAAAAAAGAGTAGAACTACATGCTCATACTATTATGAGTCAAATGGATGGAGTAGTTTCAGTAGAAGACTTAATAAAACAAGCAAAAAAATGGGGACATAGAGGAATAGCTGTTACAGACCATGATGGAGTACAAGCATTCCCAAATGCATTTAACTTAGTAAGAGGAATGAATAAAGATTTAAAAGAAGGAGAAGAACCTTTTAAAGTAATATATGGGTGCGAACTTGTTATGGTTGATGACAATATTGATATTGTAATAAGACCAACAGATGAAGGAATATTAGATGCAACATATGTAGTATTCGACCTTGAAACAACAGGTTTTAATGCCGGTGGTGCAGACTCAATTATTGAAATAGGTGCGACTAAAATAAGAAATGGTGAAATACTAGATTCATTTGATGAACTTATTGATCCAAAAAGAAAATTACCACAAAAGATAATTGATGTAACACATATTACTGATGATATGCTTGTAGGTAAGATGAATGAAGAAGAAGGCGTAAAGAAATTTATTGAATGGATAGGCGGAGAAAACGTTCCTATGGTTGCCCACAATGCAAAATTCGACGTATCATTCATTGAAATGGCATATAAAAAATATGATTTAGGTGAATTTAAAAATCCAGTAATAGATACACTTGAACTTTCTCGTGCACTTGATAATACAGAAGCAAGACATAGTTTATCAGCAATTACAAAAAGATATGGAGTTGTATTTGATGAAGATGCACACCATAGAGCAAACTATGATGCTGAAGGAACAGCATTAGTACTTCATAAAATGCTTAAAAAAATGTATGATCAAAACTTTAGAAAAATAAGTGAATTAAATAACTTAGTACCAAAAGATGAAATACATAAATATGGTAAAACACATGATATAAATATACTTACATTAACAAGAGAAGGATTAAAAAATTTATTTACAATCGTTTCTTATGCAAATACTAAATATTTATATAAAACACCTAGAATACTTAGAAGTGAAATAGAAAAATATAGAAAAGGTTTATTAATAGGTAGTGGATGCTATCAAAGTGAAGTATTTACTAGTGCTAGTACAAAAAGTGATGAAGAACTTGCTAATATAATTAAATTTTATGATTATGTTGAAGTACAACCAGTAGATGAATATTGTCATTTAGTACCATCTGTATTTGAAAATGAAGCACAACTTATTCAAAATATAGAAAAAATAGTTAGAGTTACTGAAGAAGCAGGTAAGATGATTGTCGCAACAGGAGATGTACACCACTTAAAGAAAGAAGATAAGATTTATAGAGAAATAATCATAAATCAAAATGTACCAGGTAGAGGAAGACATCCACTTATTAGAAATAGTAAAGGTGGACAAATACCATCACAACATTTTAGAACAACAAATGAAATGCTTGAAAATTTTGAATTCTTAGGTAAAGAAAAAGCAAAAGAATTAGTAATAACAAATCCAAATAAAATAATTGATATGACAGAAGTATTTGATGTAATAATTCAAACAGGAGGAGTACCTTTTTCACCAAGAGTAAAAGCAGATGATGGTAAAACTTATCTTGATTGTCCTAGAGTAGTTACAGACCTTGTATATGAAAAAGCAAATGATTGGTATGGTGATCCACTTCCATATAATATTGAATCAAGACTAGGTACAGAACTTTATGGTGATATAGTTTTAACAAGTGTAAAATATTATCTTGATAAAAGTTTAAGTGATGAAGAAAAAGAAATTGAATCATTTAAACAATTACATGATGTTATTGTAAAAGGTTCGGATGCTGTTAAAGACTTAGTTAGAAAGTATTTAGTAGATACTAGTGAAGAAGAATTAACCGGTGATGAACTAGAAAAGAAACTAAAGAAAAGCCTAGGTGGAGTAATAGGTGCTGGATTCGATCCTATTTACTTGATTGCACAAAGACTAGTTAAAAAATCAAATAATGATGGCTTCTTAGTTGGTTCAAGAGGATCTGTTGGATCTAGTTTTGTCGCAACAATGATGGGAATAACAGAAGTAAATCCACTTGCGGCTCATTATAGATGTCCAAAATGTAAACATAGTATATTTGAAGAAGATGGAAAAGCATTAGGTGCGACTTATTCAAGTGGTTTTGATTTACCTAATAAAAATTGTCCAAAATGTGGTACTTTGATGCTTAAAGATGGACAAGATATTCCATTTGCTACATTCCTTGGATTTAATGCAGATAAAGTTCCAGATATAGATCTTAACTTTTCAGATTTAAACCAAGCAGCAATCCATGAATATACAAAGGTATTATTTGGTGTTGATAATGTTTATAGAGCAGGAACAATAGGTACTGTCGCAGAAAAAACTGCATATGGTTATACGAAAGGATTCTTTGAAGATAAAGGTATAGAAAAAAGATCAATAGAAATAGAAAGACTTTCAAAAGGATGTACAGGTGTTAAAAGAACTACAGGACAACATCCAGGTGGAATAGTAGTTATACCAGATTACATGGATGTATTTGATTTTACACCATTCCAGTTTCCAGCAGATGATCCAAATTCTGCATGGAGAACAACACACTTTGATTATCATAAAATTGAAGATGATGTATTAAAATTAGATATATTAGGTCACTCAGATCCAACACAACTTCGTATGATACAAGATATGACAGGAACAGATGTTACAGAAGTTCCACTAGATGATAAAGAAACAATGGGAATATTCTTGTCACCTGCGCCACTTGGTGTAACATCAGATCAAATAATGTGTAATACAGGTACTCTTGGTATACCAGAATTTGGTACAAAATTTACAATACAAATGGTTGAAGATACTAAACCAAAAACATTTGCCGAATTAATTAAAATATCTGGTTTATCACATGGTACTGATGTTTGGCTAGGTAATGCACAAGATTTAATAAAAAATAATATTGTACCATTCTCTCAAGTAATAGGATGTCGTGATGACATAATGGTATATCTAATGTATAATGGTCTTAAACCTATTACTGCATTTAAAATAATGGAATTTGTAAGAAAAGGTAGAGCAAGTAAACCAAAAGATCATGATCAATGGGTTGAATATGAACAAATATTAAAAGATGCTGGAATAAAAGATTGGTTTATTGAATCATGTCATAAAATAAAATACATGTTCCCAAAAGCCCATGCCGCAGCATATGTAACAAGTGCATTTAGGATTGCTTGGTATAAAGTTCATATGCCAGTGTATTACTATGCATCTTGGCTTTCATGTAAAGCAACTGATGTTGATATTATTCCTATGATAAAAGGTTATGACGCTATTAAAGATAAACTTACAGAAATAACTAATAAAGGAAGAGATGCATCTAATAAAGAATTAGGTACATATGAATCACTTCATCTATGTTTAGAAGCAGCAGCTAGAGGTATAAAATTCTTAAATGTTGATTTATATAAGAGTGCTGCAACTACTTTTGGAGCAGCTAGTGAAACAGAAGTAATTCCTCCATTTAATGCAATTGAAGGACTTGGTGATACAGTTGCTAATAATATAGTTGAAGAAAGAGAAAAAGGTCCATTTATATCAATTGAGGAATTCCAGATAAGATGTAAAGTATCAGGTACTTTAATAGATAAAATGAGATTAATGGGTATATTTGGTGATATGCCTGAAACAAGTCAGCTTAGCTTGTTCTAATATAAGGAGGTAAATAATATGTTAATATATAAAAATACATTTGATAATGTAAAAACTATAGGATTTAATTTCCAAGTAGAGGATCAATATTATGCGGATGAAACAACAGCAATCGTAGCAGATGGAATAACTAGAGATCCAATTGGTATTACAGATTTTTCAAGTGCATCACCTAAACAATTTGTAGAAAAATACCCAAGACCAAGTGGGGCTTATCTTGCTGCTAAAGAAATATGTGATACTTTTTCAAAAGAAGATGGTACTTTAAAAGAAAAATTAATAAAATGTAATCATAGTGTTAAAAAATTAAACGAAAAATATATAAATAAATGTGATTTTTTAGAAAATGATTATTATGGTGCGGTCGCATCTTGTATACGTATTCATGATGATTTACTAGATTATGCATATATATGTGATTGTGGAGTAATAGTCTATGACTTTTTAGGAAATATAAAATTTCAAACAACAGATGATAAAAAGGTATATAGTGATTTTTATATTGATATGATTAAAACAAATTGGAGTTTACCAGAAACAAGAGTTATCGTAAGAAGAGATTTTAGAAACAATTTAAATAATATTCAAGATGGTAAATGTGTTTCTTATGGTGCTTTAACTGGAGAAGATTCTGCATCTGATTTTATAAGAAGTGGTCAAATTGAATTAGAAAAAAATGATATTGTAGTAGTATATAGTGATGGATTTAGTGAATTTTTACATGAACAAGAATTTATATCATCAATATTAAATTTTCAAAAAGAAAAATTTGAAGAATATATTAATATAAAATCAAAAGAAGATTATAATAAGTATGGAAAAGAAAAAACTTTAGTATTATTTAAAAATAATATATAACATTACTAGAAAGAAGAGCTAAAACTCTTTTTTTTTTGTATAGGAAAATATGCGTGAAAAATCTATATTTATTATTGACATTTGTATATTCTATGATAATATATTTGTTAAAAAAAGGAGTGAAAAAAGTATGATTGGAATTAATGATATTCTAAAGAAAATCATTTTTGAAGAGCCATTAACTGAAGAAGATAGATTTAAAATATTACGTTCAAAAAGAATTGAGCCTAAAGTGGTAGAATATTTAATGGAAAAATTAAATAATTTATATATTGAAGTTTTAGGTAAGTATAAAGGTTCATTATTTGAATTAATGAAAAATGAAAAACTAGAAGGGTGGTGCTGGCAGACTACAGAATCCGCAATAGTATTTTTAAATGATGATGATTATATTGAAAGAGGAAATTTAAAATTTGATGAAAGAACAAAAGAATATTATCATTCATGGATATGTTTTAATTTTGATAATGAAGAATATGTTTTAGATCCATGCTTAAATCTTTTATGTAAAAAAAGTGATTATTCAAAAATATTTGAAATTAATGTAAAAGGAAAAGTAAGTGCTATAGAAGTAAAAAAAGAATTAATAAAACAAGTTACTACACACAAAAAAGAAGAGTTATCAATAGAAAAAAAGAATATAGAATTATTTATGAAAAAAATTATGGGAGATTCTTATGATAGTTATATTGAAAGAACAAAAGGTGAAGTTGTAGTTCACGGACCAGAAGATATAAATACACCATTATATAGAAATGGTGCAGGTTATAAAACAGAAATAGAAAATGAAAAAATAAAAAAACTAACATTTCATTATTACTATTGTGATTGCTAATAATATTAAAATTGAAAAATATCTATGAATATAAACATCATAGATATTTTTATTTATAAGTAATTATTCTTACACCCTAATATTAAGCATATAAAATCCATATTTATTAGGTAATCTGATGATATTAAAAGAATGGCGATAAAATTGGCATATTACTAAGATAGTGTTAATATATTTTCAAATTTTTAGGGGGAAATTTATTATGAATTTTGAGTATATAAGTAATTTCATTAATGAAAATATTGATCAAGTATCAGATTATAAAGACTCTATCATTAAGTTA
>URBY01000038.1 GCA_900546245.1 uncultured Mycoplasmatota bacterium
AATATTTTGTAATTCTTTTCTTTATAATTCTTCATATACAAGCACTCCATTCTACCTTATATAAACTTATATTTATTATATCAAATATGCGCTTTTTTGTATATATTTTGTAAAGAAAAAAATAATCAATATGTTTACTATTGATTACTTTTTATATCTTTTAATTTCATTATTCTTTTGGAACAAAATAATTGCCATAATCTAAATATAAAATTCCGTTTTTAGTACCTAATGTTTTTGATATTTCAAGATAGTCATTTATATTATCAAACTTACTCATAGTAACATACACATAATTACCATCATTCATAGATAATAAAAATCTTTCTTTATCTATATCATTTGGATCATATTTTATTTCTGAAATACTTTGATAAGTATTATCATTAACTTTTTTAAATTTATTAACTAACTTATCATATAATTTTTTATCTTGTATATCACTTACTAAAACTGGTGATAATTTATAATAATAATCTATTTCTTTACCTGATTCTGTTATTGATTTTTTCTTAATGTTATCATAAAACAAAATTTTATTTTCTTCTATTATTATCTTAAACTTTCCATATATTGTTTTTTTAATTTTTATATTTTTTATCAAATCATTATTTTTTATTTTAGAATTAATACTATAGTTTGTAGTTAATAAATATGATGGATATTTATCAAGACCAGTCATACTTAATATTTCTTCATCTTTATAGTATGTATTACCACTAATATAATAACCTTTTACTTTTATTTTTCCTAAAAGAAATATTAAAGAAATAAGCAATAAAAATATTAAAAGTACTAGAAAAACTCTAAAAAATTTTATTTTTTTCTTTCGTTTTTTCTTTTTTGCCACTTTTTATCACTCCCAATTTATTAATTCTTGTTCTCTAATTAAATCAATATTATATTCTTCTTTTACTTTCTTTTGTACATATTCCATTAAAGATTTTATATCTTCACTTGTAGCATTATTATAATTTATTATAAAATTTGCATGTTTTTCAGATACTTTTGCTCCTCCTATAGTATATCCTTTAAGGCCTATATCTTCAATTAATTTACCAGAAGGTGCAAATTCAGGGTTTCTAAACACACTTCCAGCGGATGGAAATTCTAAAGGCTGAGTTTCCATTCTTTTTTCTTTTCTTCTATTAATAGTTTCCATAATTTCATTTTTATCTTTATGAACTAATTTTAATCTAGCACTAATTATTATAAAATCTTTATTTTTTTTAAATAAACTATCTCTATATGAAAAATTAATTTCACTATTTGAAAGAGTTCTTATGTTTAAATTTTCATCTATTACAGTAGCATCTACTAAAATATCACTCATTTCCATTTTATATGCTCCAGCATTAGAACAAATCGCACCACCAACAGTCGCTGGTATACCTGATGCAAACTCTAAATTTCCTAAATTGTTATCAGCACATAACATACATAACTTAATTATAGGATATCCAGCTTCTACATACACTTCATCATCAAATATTTTTACATCACATAAATTGCTTAATTTTATTATAACTCCATCAAATTCTTTTGATGAAAACAATAAATTTGAACCATTACCAATTATAAAATATTTAATATCATTATCTTTTATATATTTTAATAATTCAAGTAATTTTTGAAGATTATCTGGATAGATAATAAGCTTTGCTTTACCACCAACTTTATATGTTGTATATTTATTTAAACTATCATTTTCTATAGTTTTACCTAAATCCATATTTTTTAAATCAATAATATTACTTCTTGTCATTTAAAAGCTCCTTTATTTCATTATAGATTAAAGTTGCACTATTCTTCTTACCAATATTTTCTAAGTTATCTTTTATTTCTAAACACTTATTAGGATTATTAATCAAATTATTAACTTCATCTACTAATGTTTTAGGTGTTAAATTTTTTTCTTCTAATAATACACCTGCATTTTTATTTACTAAATACATAGCATTTTTATATTGATGATTTTCTGTAACATAAGGACTTGGCACTAAAATAGACGGTGTTTTTGTAACCATTATTTCACTAAGAGTTGTAGCTCCTGCTCTTGTAACTAAAACATCAGTTACCTTCATAAGTCTTGATAAATCATCTATATATGGAAAAATAAATACATTTTTACCTTTTTCTTTATTTTGAAATTCTTCATAATAATTTTTACCAGTAACTATTACAACTTCATATTTTGAATCAAATTTTGTTAAAGAATCTTTTAATACTTCATTAACAGTTGAAGAACCAAGTGATCCCATAACAATTAATACAAGTTTTTTACTTTTACTTAAACCAAATTCCTTTTTATCATATGGTTTCTTTGTAATAATACTTTCACTTGCAGGATTACCTGTATAAACACACTTAACATTACTTACTTTCATTGTTTCAAAAGAAGTACATAATGTATCCGTATATTTTAAAAGTATCTTATTTGATAATCCTAATATACTATTTTGTTCATGCACTAAAGTTTTATATCCAGATTTTTTAGCTGCAATAATAACAGGAGCAGTTACATAACCTCCAGCTCCAATAACTATATCTGGATTAAACTTTTTAATTTCTTTTTTACACTTATTAATTCCAATTAAAAAATTTGTAACTGATTTTATATTTTTTAAAGTTAATTTTCTACTTATTCCAGAGACATTTATTCCAATATATGGAATATTTTTTTCAGGAATAATATCTTTTTCCATTCTATTTGTTGTTCCTATATATAAAAACTCACTATTAGGTTCTTTTTCTTTTATTTTATCTATTATTGCAAGTGCTGGATAAATATGGCCACCAGTACCACCTGCTGATATAACTACTTTCATTCTATCACCATTATAATTATATCATATTAAAAAGTATTTTAAAACTAAAAAAGAAAACTCTTTTAATAAAGTTTTCTTATATAATTATTTCCAAATTGCTTTAGCCAAATCACTTATAACTGGAATTTCATATCTAGTACCTTCAAATGCTTTTACAATAGTTATTATTATAAATACAAGCAATATAATTGAGATGCAAGATGATACATACATTAATATTCCTGTACCTATAATGCCTCCTAATATACTAGTAGCTATATTAATTACAATATTTACAAGCCATATTGTTCCTGATTGTTTATAATGGAATTTAATATCTTCTGATAAATAATCATATTTCATAAATGCAAATATAAATCCTAATAAATTAATTATATATACTAAAAATACTTCCCATTTTTCTTCTAATCCAGTTACTGTTGTCTTTTTCATAAACTCCTCCTACTTCACCATTTTAGCAACTACTCTTTCAATGTCAAATCCACTAAATGGTTTAATTAAAATATCTACTATATTGTATGTTAAACATTTGTTTATTGTTTCTTTTGAACTATCACCTGTAATTATTGAAACAGGTATTTTATTAAATAAATCCTTTTCTTTAAAATGATCCAATACTGCAAAACCATCAAGATCAGGCATATTTAGGTCAAGTAATATTGCAACTAATACACCCTCTGGCATAGTATCAACTATATCAATAGCTTCTCGCCCATTTGATGCCATAAGAATTTTATATTGATCCTTATAAACTCTCTCTATTAAACTTCTAGTAATATTAGAATCATCAACAACTAATATTGTTTTATCCTTAACATCTGGCATTAAAACTAAATTATCACCCATAAATATCCTCCTATACTCCTAAATATTCTTTTATTATACCTATAATTCTATTAACTTCATTTTCTAATTCTTCAAAATTAGCATTAACATATTCTACATCGTTTTCTTTACTTTTCATTTCATGATTATATGCAAGTTCAGCAAGATGAGTAAATCCTAAATATTTAGAATCACTTTTAATTGAATGAACTAAAATAGCATAATTTGGCATATCACCACTATTTTTATATTCAATTACTTTTGGCATTTTTTCATTTATTTCTGATAAAAAATCATTCATTGTTTCATTATACATATCCATGTCACCAAGTAACTCTAATCCTGCTTCAACATTAACACCATTTTCTTCTAAAAAACTTCTATCCATATTCCTATATCCTTTCTATAATGATTATAACATACTTTTTATTTTTTTGTTAAATAAGTTTTCAAAACTCTATTTAATTCTGATTTTTCAATTGGTTTTGCTAAATAATCTGTGAAACCAAGTTCAATATACTTCTCTTTCATACCAGTTAATGCATTTGCAGTAAGTACAACTATTGGTCCAGCATATAATTCGTTTTTTTGTATTTCTTTTAATGTTTCAGTACCACTCATTTTAGGCATCATATCATCCATAAGAATTAAATCATATTTATTATTTTTTAATAATTCTATGGCATCAAAACCAGATTCAATTGTTACTATTTCTAAATTATATGGAGTAAGTAGTCTAGTTGCAACTTTTAAATTAAGTTTATTATCATCAACAACTAATACTTTTTTCCCTTTTAAATCAATCACTTCTAAATTTGAGTTACTATTATCATCAAGTGAAATAGTTGGATTTTTTACAATTCTTTGATCTAAAGATATAGTAAATTTACTTCCTTTTCCATATTCACTTTGTACAACAATATTACCATGCATCATCTCTAACAATTTTTTTGTAATTGCAAGTCCAAGACCAGTTCCTTCTATTGTTGTATTGTTTTCTTCATCTAACCTTTCAAACTTAGTAAATAATTTATTTATACTTTCTTTCTTTATTCCACGTCCAGTATCTTCAACTGATACTATCATTCTACATACATCATCTTTAATAATAGATTGAACACTAAATATTATTTTACCTTTATCTGTATATTTAGCAGCATTTGTAAGAATATTAAGTATTACTTGTTTAACTCTTGTTTGATCACCATATAAAACTCTTGGAAGTGATTCATCAAACTTAGTTATAAATTCAATTGGTTTTTCACCTATTCTTACCTTTGTAAGTTTAGATAACTCCTCAAGCATCTTTTTAGTATCATACTCTTTTTTAATTATTTCTATTTTATTTGCTTCTATCTTAGAAATATCAAGTACACCATTAACTATTTCAAGTAAGTTATCTGATGCAACTAATATATCTTTTACATCTGTTTTTGCTTCATCAGGCAAATTTTTATTATCGCTTAATGAATTACTAAAACCAACTATTGCATTAAGTGGTGTTCTTATTTCATGAGACATACTACTTAAGAAATCTGTTTTTGCTCTATTTGCTTTTTCTGCTTGATCTTTTGCTAAATTAAGTTGCTCAATTAATTTAACATCAGGATTTTCAATTGTAAAATAAAGTAAGAATGTAACAAACGATTCAACTGCTGTTACTAAAAGTATTTCAGGTTGAAGTTTTTGTATTAATATTACTGATGCTGATAAATCAATATAAAATATAAGTGGTAAATATTTAATTTTTCTTATTTTTCTTATATTTGAAACTATCATTATTACTGATATAACATCTAATAAACCACCAATTGCATATGAAATATTTGCACCTGGACCATATGTATATATAACTCCATTTTCACTAAAATTATATAATGGTAATATTAATAATAAAAATGACATTAATGTATATAGAATAATTGAAATTTTTTTAACATTTTTATATTTTTTAGTTTTAGAAAATTCATTACTATTATTTTTGCTATATGATATAACAAATGTATAAAATGTAAATAATGAAATCCAAGTTAATAAATAAATCAAATATAATTTTGATATAAAGTTTAATAATGGATTATTTACATCAGTTAACGCCATATACGTACTTGTTAAATCAAGCAATAAGCCTATAAAGTTTGAAACTATCAAAATTGAGAAAATTTTATTTTCCTTACTTTTTATTTTGTCTTTTGAAAAAAATATTATCATTAATAGTACAATATAAAATAAACTACATATTTGAAAATATAATGAACTATACATATTTTATCTACCTCCATCCATTATAATAATAACATACTTTATACAAAAAAAGACAAAATTTTTATTAAATTTCATCTTATTTATTTTCTTTTTTTAATTTTAATGATTTTTCATATTCTGTATTATCCCAAAACATAGTTTTTATTTCATTTCTAAGTTCATTTGTTTTTTCTTCTAAATCATCTTCTACTTTTACTTTCATTGATTCCCCAGCACGTACTATTAAAGGTTTCGAATTAAAATAATTATTATTTACTGCGAATGGAACAATTGTTGCACCTGTTTCTTTTGCCATTGCAACAGCTCCATATTTGAATGGTAAGAAAACATTTTCATAATAATCTGATTCTTTTATTCTTTTATCTGTTACTAGTTCTTTTAAGAAATTATCAACATCATAAATATTTTTATTAAATTCTTCTATTGTTATTATATTATTTTTTAATAATTCTTCTAAATAATTTACTTGTGATGTTTTATTCTTTTTTACTTTTTCATAAAAATCTTCAAATAAAGAATCAACGTTTATATATTTTTCAAATATTTCTTTTGCTCGATCTTTTCTTAAATAATTTCTTGTTCCTTCTGGAAAAAGGAATACATTACCACCATTTAATAATATCTGCATCATTTTTTCTTTTGATTCTTTTCTACTTTGTGGATCATTTCTATCTACAAATATTGCACCTGTTTTTGTATAAAGAAGTGCTCTTTTTAAGCCTAAAAGTGTTGATGCTGCTAAGAAATGCATTGGTGAATCAGGTCCAAGCATACTTATAATTGGAAATTGATCAAGTGAACCTAAATGATTACTAACATAAATATTACCTTTTTTTTCTTTTGGTATATTTTCTTTACCAAACATATGAGGTTTAAAAACAAGTTTAAATAATGGTATTCCAACTTTACTAGTTATTTTATAGTTTTTTTCTTGTTTTTTTAAATTTGGATCTAATGGTTTATTTTTATAATATTCTTTCATTTTTTCATAATATTTTTTTAATTCATCTTGCGATAATTTATCCATTTCTTCATTAGATAATAATTTGAATTTTTTATTATTTTTTTCTAAAACATCATTAATAATTTCATAAACGTTATCTAAATTATCTACTCTAACAACATCATTAAAATCTACATCTTCATTATATTTTGCATTTATGCAGATTATTTTTGAAATGTCTTTAATTGCTTCAATATTTTCTTTTTTATCTTCTATTATTAAATCTATATTATTTTCTTTACACGCATTAAATTTTTCTTCTGCACTATTATTTTCATTAACATAAATAATTTCATCATATATAAAGTCATTTTTTTTAAGCCAAGATAAGAGCATTTTTCTAAATAATTTACCCCTAACTCCCTCTTCTGTTGTATGAACTCTACCAGTTATTACATATAGTTTATGACCATCTTCTTTTAATTTTTTAGATATTTCACTCGCGTTTTCTCTCATTTTTTCAGTTATACAATATGGCCAGATATATTTTAGCCAATATTTTTCTCTTTCCTTTTTACTAACACAAAAAATATCTTTTACATCATATTTTGAAGAATCTTTGACAGAATCCTCTCCAAAATATTTTCTTCCAGTATCTAATTGAAATTTTTCTAAATTTGTTAAAACTCCATCAACATCAAATGCTATATTTGCCATAAAAAAACCTCCATTACTTTACTAATTTTTTTACCTTCACTGTTTCATTTGCATTTTCCTCTAATTTTTTATAATCTACTTTACCAATATTTTCTCCTAAATTTGTTATTGGAAATGAATCTATACTTTCAATACTAAATGGTTGATGATATAAATCAAGATTTAAAGAGCAAATATTTTTTATTTTGTTTAATAAATCATTATTAAATTCATAACCTTTTTTCATAATTATATACACCTTTGGCACTTTAATATTTTTACTTGGGTGCTTCATTGGTACTACAGCACATGATTCTATTTCATCTAATTTTAAAATAACTTCTTCTATGTGTGGTGGATATATATTAAATCCTCCAGATGTATACATTCTTGTTAATCTATCTGTATAATATAAAAGTCCAGATTCATCCATATATCCCATATCACCTGTATGAAGCCATATTTTTCCATCAGAATGTTTTCTTAATGTTTTTTTTGTTTCTTCTTCATTATTATAATAACATTTCATAACAGTTGGTCCAGAAATACAAAATTCACCTTTTTCATAATATCCTAGTTCTTCATCTGTTCCTGGTTTTACTACTTTAAAATCATTACATACAAGTGGTATTCCAATACTTCCGAGTCTATTACTATAATCATCAGATAAAGTTGTACCCGCTGTTGCTTCTGTTAAACCATAACCTTTTTTTAAGTTAAATTTAGAACCATGTTCTAAGAATCCATTATTAATTTTTTGTTCTCTTTTTTGTTCAATTTTTTCTCCGCCAGAAACAAGATATCCAGCATTAGTTAAATCAACATTTTCTTTTATTAAACATTCAAATAACTTTGGTATTCCAAACATATGATTAACATTATTTTTTTCATACATTGATTTTAACTTTTTAGATTCAAATTTAGGCCATAAAACAACAGACACACCATATGATAAAGGCATATGAACAGAACTACACAATCCGAATCCATGGAATATAGGCATTATTGTAAGCATTACATCACCTTCAGCAAAATTTTTAGCTGTTACTCTTTGAGCATGAACCATTGAATTAAGATTATCATTTGTAAGTAAAACAGCCTTTGATTTGCCACTTGTACCACCAGTATGCATTATTACTGCACCAGCATTTTCTTTATAATCTACTTGTGATATATTTGTTATATTTTTTCCACTATTTTCAAAACTTTTAAATGAAATACATTCTTTTGTTAAATTTAATTTTTTTGATTTTTCAAATATAAGTTTCATATATAAAGGCATTGAATTACCAGCTGATACTGAAACTATTTTATTAGTACATAATTCATTTGTTATACCTTCTATATTTTGAAGTGTTGTATCTAAAACAAGTAACATTTTAGAATCAACTTTATTTACGTATTCTTTTATTTCGTTAGGACTTTTTAAAGGATGTATCATATTTGCAATCGCACCTATTTTATTTAAAGCATATACCATAAAAATAGCTTCTGGTGCATTTGGCATACATATTGATACAACATCCCCTTCTTTTATTCCATAACTTATAAATGATGATGCATACTTATCAATTTCTTTCATTAACTCTTCATATGTAAATTTTCTTCCATAATAAACAAGAGCTACTTTTTCAGACATTTTTTCAGCACCACATTTTAAATATTCATACATAGTTTTTCTTGGCATAACTACACTTTTTTCTTTTTCTGAATAAAACTTTCTCCAAGGTTTATCTATGGATGGAATACCAGTTCTTGCTTTTTGAGTATTGCATTCAAGTTCATTAATTTTTCTTAAATTAATATCATACTTAGCGTTATAAACCTTTTTTACTAATTCAAATTTTTCATAATCATTACTATCTATTTTAATAACTTGATATGGTAAAATATTTCCTTGTCCACCAATATTAAAATCAGAAACAAAACAATCTATATCATCATTTTTTAATTCATCTAATGAATTATATTTTTTTATATTTTCAAAAGAAAACTTATCAAATTCTAATAATTTCTTAATTTTTTTCATTATTCTTTCATTATTATAAACTAAATAATTAGGTATATATAAATTTATTATATTTCCCTCTTTTTTTAATCTTTTTAAATCATTTATAATATCAACATTAAATTGAATATTTGAAAAAAAGTTTAAAATTCCTTTTGTATAATTATTAACTTTATAATCATCTCTAAATGATTTTTCACATAATGAATAATTTTTTACTATTGTTTTTAAATTTACGCCTATTATCATATACTTACCCCTCTGATTAATACGAATATTAATATATATTAATTTGCATTTTTTGTCAATTTTTTCATATATTTTATTATGAAGTTAATTATTAGTGATATTGAAAATTTAAATTTAAATAATTGTAATATTTTAGATTACAATATAAATTATTGTAAAGGATGTTTTAATTGCTGGATTAAATCACCAATGAAATGTATATTTAATGATAAATGTAAAGATACATCTAAATATTTTTTAACTGCTAATGATATAATTATTATAAGTAAAAACATTTATGGTTCATTTAGTAGTAAAGTAAAGCAAATATTAGAAAGAAATATAGGTTATGTTTATCCTTTTTTTACCATAAGAGAAAAAGAAATACATCATAAAATGAGAAATAATAATAGACCTAATGTAATCGTTATATTTTATGGTAATATAAGTAAAAATGATAAAATTTTACATAATGAATTACTTAAAAGAAATAAAATTAATTTTAATTATAACAATTATAAAATTTTTTATTGTAATAATGAAAATGATGTAAGGAGTAAAATAAATGATATTATTTATTAATGCAAGTCCTAAATTAAAAATGAGTAATTCTGAATATTTTATTAATTTATTAAATATTAAAAACAAAAAAATAAATTATATATATAAAGATAAATATGAAGATATTGAAAAAAATATTTATAAAGCAAATAAGATCATATTTGTTTATCCAACATATATAGATAT
>URBY01000039.1 GCA_900546245.1 uncultured Mycoplasmatota bacterium
TTAAGAAAAATATGTCTATAGAAGATATATCAGATGTAACTGGTTTAACAATTGAAGAGATAAAAACATTAATGTAAAATATTAGGATAGGAATTCAAAAATTATCTTATCCTTTTTTAGTGTCAGGTTAATATTCATTTTCATATTATGTATTATGAGGTGAGTTAAAATTTGAATTGGTTTAATAGTTTAAGCCCAGTAATTCAAACATTATTAGCAACAATATTCACTTGGGGAGTAACTGCTTTGGGAGCACTTGTTGTTTGCTTTTTTAAAGAGATGAATAAAAAAGTACTAGATACTATTTTGGGATTTAGTGCAGGAGTTATGATTGCATCATCTTTCTGGTCACTTTTATCTCCAGCATTAGATTTGTCATTAGAACTAGGATTTAAAGAATGGGTACTTCCATCAATTGGTTTTATAATAGGAGGCTTATTTGTACTTTTTTCTGATAGCTTTTTAGACAAAGTATTAAGCATAAGAAAGAAAAAAGAAAATAATGAATCATTAAAAAGAAGTATATTATTTGTTTCTGCAATTACAATTCATAATATACCAGAAGGAATGGCAATAGGTGTAGCATTTGGAAGTATTGCAAGTTCTAGTGCTAGTATGAACACCGTAGGAGCATTAATGCTTGCACTTGGAATAGGTATACAAAATTTTCCAGAAGGTGCTGCCGTATCACTTCCGCTTAGAAGAGAGGGGTATTCTAGGTTTAGAAGTTTTATGATTGGTCAGGCATCAGCAATAGTAGAACCAATTGCTGCTATTATTGGAGTAATACTTGCAATGAGTATAAAAAGTATACTACCAATTCTTTTATCTTTTGCATCAGGAGCAATGATTGTAGTAGTCGCAAGAGAACTACTTCCTGAAAGTGTAAAAGAAAATAAAAATTTATCAACAATAGGTTTAATAGGTGGATTTGTATTAATGATGATATTAGATGTTGCTTTGGGTTAAAGATAGAATAATCTATCTTTTTTTCTTTATTTTTCCTATTTTTCACCATATTTTACACATAATTAAATTTTATAATGTAGTCATGAAATGAAGAAAAAATTGCACAAAATTTAAGATTAAATGCACTAGATAAAAGTTTTAATTTTACATGTGTATCCATGGGAAATCCTCATGCAGTAACAATTGTAGATAATGTATCAGATTTTGATGTAAAAAAATATGGTAGTATTTTAGAAATTAATGAAGTTTTTCCAAATAAAACTAATGTTGAATTTGTAGAGATAAAAGATCCTGAAAATATAAAAATGAGAGTTTGGGAAAGAGGAGCAGGCGAAACATTAGCGTGTGGTACAGGTGCTTGTGCAAGCGTTGTTGCATGTAATTTAAATGGATTAACTAAAAGAAGTGTTAATGTTGAACTTTTAGGGGGAAATTTAAATATTGAACTTGGTGAAGATAATCATGTGTATATGACAGGACCTGCAGTAACGGTTTTTGAAGGTGAGTTAAATAATCCACAAGGTAATAAGTAAGCATATCAAAATAAGATATGTTTTTTTATGGAAAAATATTAAAAGATTATGTATAATTAATTTAGAGGATTGGTAATTATGAATAGATGTTCTTGGGTTAATATGAATAATGAGCTTTATATAAAGTATCATGATGAAGAATGGGGAAGAAAAAGTTTTAATGACAATCATTTGTTTGAAATGTTATTACTTGAATCATTTCAAGCAGGTCTTTCTTGGGAATGTATACTAAATAAAAGAGAAAATTTTAGAGCAGCCTTTGATAACTTTAATATTGATAAAATAATAAGTTATGATGAAGAAAAAATAAATAAACTATTAAATAATAAAGGAATAATTAGAAATAAATTAAAAATAATAGTAGCTATTAACAATGCAAAAATATTTAAGAAAATACAAAAAGAATATGGCTCATTTGGTAATTATATCTGGTCATTTACTAGTAATAAGGTTATATATGAAACAGGTAAAACAAAATCAGAGTTATCAGACAATATATCAAAAGATTTAAATAAAAGAGGTATGAAATTCGTTGGAACAATAGTAATATATTCGTATCTTCAAGCAATAGGAATAATTAATTCACATGATAAAGATTGCTTTTTATATATGGAGGAAAAATGAAAAAAGTTATGAAGAAGTTATACTAGAAATAAAAAAGAATATAAAAAATTAATTTATGTTTCAGAAACAGATAATTCTAAATCAATGAAATATGAGAATTATAGTACTAAATATGAACTTATTAATAGTTTTGTAAGTCCAATAGTTTTAGGTGCAATTATAATATTTTTATTAAGAATTTTTTACAAGAAGGTATATAAAGTAGATTAGTTCTACTTTTTTATTTACATAATTTATAACGTATGTTATATTGTAATTAGAATCATAGTATATGATATAAAAAAGGAGAGAAATAATATGAAAAATTTAAAAAGTATAATATGGGGACTTGTTTTGATTACTCTTGGAATAATAATAGGATTAAATGCATTTGAAATAATTAATTTAGATATATTTTTTGATGGATGGTGGACATTATTTATAATTGTTCCTTGTTTTATTGGTATTATTACAGAAGAAAATAAACTTGAAAATATAATTGGATTAATAATTGGAATAGGATTATTATTATGGAGAAGAGATGTTATAGAAATTGGTATGTTATGGAAACTTATTGTTCCAATAATATTAATATTAGTTGGAATATCATGTATATTTAAAGGAAAAATAGATAAAAAAATAGAATCTGAAATACAAAAAATAAATAAAACAAATGATAATAATTATTGTACTGTTTTTTCTGGTCAAGAAGTTAATTTATCAGATGAAAAATTTGATGGAGCAAACTTAACAAGTGTATTTGGGGGTATTGATTTAGATTTAAGAAATGCAAAAATAAATAGTGATACTGTAATAGATGTAAAATGTGTATTTGGTGGAGCAGATATTTTAGTTCCAGATAATGTAAAAGTAAAAATATCATCTTCATCATTCTTTGGTGGAGTAGATAATAAAAAGAAAAATAAAGATGATCAAAATAAAAAGTATACACTATATATAAAAGCAACTTGTGTATTTGGTGGAGTAGATATTAAATAGGAGAAAAAAATGGAAAATGTAATAGAAGTTAAAAACTTAACAAAAGAATATAAAAATTTAAAAGCCATAGATAATTTATCCTTTGAAGTAAAAAAGGGTGAAATTCTTGGACTTTTGGGACCAAATGGTAGTGGTAAAACAACTACAATAAATAGTGTATTATCACTTATAAAAGCAAATGGACAAATAAAAATATTTGGTAAAGAAATGAGTCCAGACGCTTATGATATAAAAAGAAAAATAGGTGTAGTATTTCAAGAAATTGCAGTATTTAGTGAATTAACTGTATATGAAAACATAGATTATTTTTGTTCACTTTATATAACAGATAAAAATAAAAGAAAAGAATATGTAAATGATGCGATAAAACTAGTAGGGTTAGAAAATTATAAAAAGTTTTATCCAAAACAGTTATCAGGTGGACTTCTTAGAAGACTTAATATAGCATGTGGCATATCACATAAACCAGAACTTATATTTTTAGATGAACCAACAGTTGCGGTTGATCCACAAAGTAGAAATAATATATTAGAAGGTATTAAAAAGTTAAGAGATGATGGAGCAAGCATAGTTTATACAACACATTATATGGAAGAAGTAGAAATATTATGTGATAGAATTATTATTCTAGATAAAGGTAAAATACTTGCTGAAGGAACAAGTGATGAACTTAAAAAACGTGCCAATATAGAAGAAAAAATAACAGTAGAAATAGATGAAATAAATAATAAAATAATAGAAGAAATTAAAAAATTTAAAACTGTTCATAATATATCACTAAATGAAAAAGTACTAGTAATTACATATAAAAAAGGCAAAAATAATTTAGGAGAATTAATAGATTTCTTAAAAGAAAATAATGTAAAATATAATAAAATATTCTCAGAAAGACCATCACTTAATGATGTATTCTTATTTCTTACAGGTAAGGAACTTAGAGACTAATGTTTATAAATAATTTTAAATATTCATTTAAAGTACTAATAAGAAATAAAGGATTAATCTTTTGGACATTTGCCTTTCCAATATTACTTGGATTATTCTTTTATCTTGCATTTTCAGATATAGAAAATAAAGAAAATTTTAAACAAATAGATATTGCAGTTATAGAAAATAAAGTGTTTCAAAATGATGAATTCTATAAAGAAGCAATAAAAGAGTTAAGTGATAAAAATAATAGTTCAAGAATATTTAACACAAAATATGTAAGTAAAAAAGATGCAGAAGAAAAATTAAAGAATAAAAAAATATCTGGTTATTTAGAATTTACAAATGATAATGTTAATATTACTGTTAATTCATCTGGAGTAAATGAAACAATAATAAAGTATGTGGTTTCAGAACTTAAAAGTGATAAAAAAATAATGAATGATTTGGTAAGAAGAGAAGTAATAAAATCACAAAATAATAGTTATGATAAAATTATTAATTATGAAGAAATATATAACAATGTTATAAAAATATTAAATGAAGATAATGTAAAATTAAATAATATTTCAAATAAAAATTTAAGTTATACAATGATAGAATACTATACTTTAATTGCGATGGCATGTTTATATGGAAGTATGCTTTCAATGTATATTACTAATTTTAAATTAGCAAATATGAATAGTGTTGGAAAAAGAACATCACTATCACCAACAAGTAAAACAAAGTTATTATTAAGTAGTTTACTTTCTAGTTATTTAGTTCAATTAATAGGATTAACACTTTTATTTATATTTACAATATTTGTAATAAAGGTAGATTATGGAAATAATTTGCCACTTGTAATAGCACTTTCATTAGTAGGATCATTATCTGGACTTACACTTGGAGTATTTGTCGCATCAAAATTTAAAGTGAGTGAAGGAAGTAAGATAGGAATTTTAATATCAGTTATAATGCTTGGATCATTCTTATCTGGAATGATGGGAATAACAATGAAATATGTAATTGATAAAAATATTCCTATAATTAATAAGTTAAATCCAGTAAATATGATAACTGATGGACTTTATTCATTATATTATTACAATACTTTAGATAGATATTATTTTAATATTATTAGTTTAGTAATATTTTCTATTATTATGATGATACTTTCTATAAACTCTTTAAGGAGGCAAAAATATGACAGTATTTAAAACATTTTTTAGAATAGTAAATAAACTAAAACCCACAATCATTTTATATACCGCTTTATTAATTATATTTGGCGCAGTTAATATGAAAACAAGTGATAATAATATTAATTTTGTAAATAGTAAACCAGATATATTAATAATAAATCAAGATGTTAATAAAGGTCTTACTAAGAATCTAATTGATTATATGAAAAAAAATTCTAATATAGTAAAAGTAGAAAATAATGAAGAAAAAATAAATGATTCGCTTTTTTATAGAGAAGTAAGCTATGTAATATATATTCCAAAAGATTATAGAAAAAATGTACTTTTAGGAAAAAATCCAAAATTAGATATAAAGAAGACAGATGAATATGATGCACATTTATCTGAAATGATGTTAAAAAGATATATAAAACTTCAAAATATATATAATGAAGAAGCGGGTAGTGAAGATGAACTTATTACTCTTATAAATGATAATATAAATGATGATGTAAATGTTAAAATAACATCAAAAGTAGATACATCAAAAACATATAATATTGCTTACTATTTTAATTTTGCTAGTTATAGTATTTTAGCAATTATAATATATATTATATGTTTAGTACTATGTTCATTTAAAGAAGAAAGTATTAGTAAAAGAATTAATATTAGTAGTATAAATTATAAGAGTCATAATAATAAAATATTACTCGCAAGTATTGTTTTTTCAAGTATAGTTTGGCTTTTGTTTGTTATTATTGGTGTTACTATAGTTGGTGATATAATGTTTTCTATAAGAGGATTAATATCAATTATTAATTCATTTATATTTACATTTTGCGCACTTACTTTATCAATTTTAATAAGTTCTATAACTAATAATAAAAATGCAATATCTGGTATAGTAAATGTAATTGCTCTTGGTTCTGCATTCCTTTGTGGTGCATTTGTACCAGCAGAATATTTACCAAGTTCAGTGCTTAATTTTGCACATATTTTACCAGCATATTACTATATAAATTCCAATGATTTATTAAAAAATATTGATGTTATTAATATAAGTAGTATGCATCCTATAATAATAAATATGATAATAATTATTATGTTCTCTATATTATTTATTATTTTAAATAATGTAGTAACTAGAAAAAAGAGAAAATCAAATTAAAATGAGTACTAGAAATAGTACCTTTTTTGTTGTATAATATCTTCTAGAAAAGAGGAATTTTTATGATAACAATAAAAAGCGATAGAGAAATTGAATTAATGAGAGAAGCAGGTTATATGGTTTCAAAAACACATAAATACTTAAAACCATTTATTAAGGAAGGTATTACAACAAAAGAACTTGATAGACTTGCAGAAGAATATATAAGAAGTATGGGCGGAGTTCCTACTTGTAAAGGTTTTGAAGGATTTCCAGCAACTCTTTGTACAAGTATAAATGATGAAGTTGTTCATGGTATACCAAGTAATAGAAAACTTAAAAAAGGTGATATTATAACTATTGATATGGTTATAGGTTATAAAGGATATCAAGGAGATGCTGCTTGGACTTATAAAGTTGGAGATGTATCAAAAGAAAAAGAATATTTAATGGAACATACTGAAAAAGCATTATATGAAGGAATAAAAATGGTAAAACCAGGAGCAAGAGTAGGAGATATATCTGCAGCTGTTGAAAAATATGCTAGAAGTCATAATCTTGGTATAGTAAAAGAATTATGTGGTCATGGTATTGGAACAGATATGCATGAAGATCCTAATGTTCCAAATTATGGTGCAGCAGGAACAGGACCAATATTAAAAGCAGGTATGGTAATATGTATAGAACCAATGCTTAATCTTGGTACAGATGATATTTATGAAGAAGATGACGGATGGACAATTAGAACAGAAGATGGAAAAAGTGCAGCACACTATGAACATACAGTATTAATTACAAAAGATGGTTATGAAATATTAACTCCAAGATTAGATTAATGTAACAAAAAATAATTATTGACATATAATAAAGTAAATGATATCATTTATTCACAAGTTAAATATTAATCAAGTTGTTATTTATTAACAACCGGGCCTTTTTTGGGCAGCATATAAGTATACACTTAATTTGCGGGACATAATATAAGTTTCACAAATTAGGTGTATTTTTATTTAAAAATAGGAGGATATATGAAAAATAATGAAAAAATAGCAATCAAGGTTTCTGTAATAAGTATTATTTTGAATTGTTTATTAACACTTATAAAATTTATTTCAGGTGTTATATCAAAGTCATCTGCGATGATATCAGATTCAGTACATTCACTTTCTGATGTACTTAGTACTTTTGTTGTCATAATAGGAGTAAAAATATCAAATAAAAAAGCAGATAGTGATCACCCTTATGGTCATGAAAGAATAGAATGTGTATCTGCAATTATACTTTCTGGTATGCTTTTTATAATAGGAGCATTAATAGGAATAAATGGAATAAAAAATGTAACTAATAGTAGTAATCTTGTTATGCCAGGAGTTTTAGCCCTTATCGCATCTATTATTTCAATAATATCAAAAGAAGCAATGTACCAATATACAATAAGAGTATCAAAAAAAATTAATTCTGCAGCATTAAAGGCAGATGCATGGCATCATAGATCAGATGCATTATCATCAATTGGTAGCTTTATTGGAATATTAGGTTCTAGGCTTGGATTTAAAATATTTGATCCATTAGCGAGCGTGATAATATCATTATGTATTATTAAAGTTTCAATAGATATATTTAAAGACGCAATAGATAAAATGGTAGATAAATCTTGTGATAAAGAAGTTATTGATAAAGTAATAAGTGTAATTGAAAAAAATAAAAGTGTTAAAAATATAGATGATATTAAAACAAGACAATTTGGTAATAAAGCATATGTTGATGTTGAAATATCAGTCGATGAAAATTTATTATTAAAAGATGCACATAAGATTGCTGAAGAAATTCATGATAGTGTTGAAAATGAAATAAATATCGTAAAACATTGTATGGTACATGTTAATCCATATGAAGTAAAGTAAAAAATGTGATATAATGAGTTAAGAGGTATTTTATGATTGATGAATTATTTAAAGACTATTACAAATATTCAGACTTTTATGATATTTTCAATAAGTATAGAAATTATGAAAGAGAAATGCGCTTTTTATTTAGAATGATTAAAGATAAAAAAAGAGTATTAGATTTAGGTTGTGGTACAGGAACACACTTAAATATTTTAGAAAATGTAGGTTATATAGTTGATGGCCTTGATTTAAGTGAAAATATGGTTGAACTTGCAAAAACAAAGGTAAAAAAAGCAAGAATTTTTAAAGCTAATATACTTGATTATAAGATAGATGAAAAATATGATGCGATTATATCAATGCATTCAGTTTTTAATCATTTAAAAAGTTATGATGAATTTGAAAAGGCACTTCAAAATTCACTTGATCATTTAGAAAAAGATGGAATAATGGTAATAGATTTAGATAATAGAAGATCAAATGATGATGTTTATGATGTAGTAGATGGAAATAAAAGATATATGGAGTGCTTTTATAGTCCAAAATATAGTATGCAAATAAGAACTATTAATTTTACAATTGGTCTTAAAATATTTACATTTGAACATGAGTTTTTTATCTATAAAAAGAAGAAATTAGAAGAGATACTAGACAAATATGATGTTAGTTATGCACTCCTTACTAATTTCTTTAGACAAAGAGCAAATGATGAATCAAAAAGAATACATGTAGTTATAAGGAAGAATGGATAATGGAAAAATATATAGTAAAAGAAAATGAAATATTAATAGAATTTTTAAAGAAAATGTTTAGTAATTTATCAAAAAATAGTGTAAAAAGTTTATTACATAATGAAAAAGTATTTGTAAATGGTAATATGACTACTAAATATAACTATGAATTAAATGCTGGAGATATAGTTGAAATAAGAGAAAAAGTTGCTAAAAATATAGATATAATATATGAAGATAAAGATATTATTGTAATAAATAAACCATCTGGTTTACTTACAGTCGCAACAGAAAAAGAAAAAAATAAAACTGCATATCATTTAGTTATGGAATATTTAAAAAAGAAAAATAAGAATAATAGAATTTTTATAATCCATAGACTTGATAAAGATACATCTGGAATAATTATGTTTGCTAAAAATGAAAGAGCTAAACATTTATATCAAGATAATTGGAATGATATAGTAAAGAAAAGATGTTATTATGCAGTTATTGATGGAAAAATGGAAAACAAAGAAGGAACGATTAAAAGTTATTTAAAAGAAAATGGTAATATGGTATATTCTGTAAAAGATAGAAGTGGTAAACTTGCTATTACAGAATACAAAGTTTTAAAAGAAAGAAAAAATATTTCTCTTTTAGATATTAATTTAAAAACAGGTAGAAAAAATCAAATAAGAGTACATATGAAAGAAAATAAAACACCAATACTTGGTGATTTAAAGTATGGTGAAAAAAGTAAATTAATTAATAGACTTGCACTTCATGCATATAAGTTAGAACTTATAAATCCAGTTACGAAAAAATTACTTATTTTTGAGGCAAGTATGCCAAACGAAATTAAAACACTATTTGAGTAGTGTTTTAATTTTCCATTAATTCGATTGTTTCTTTTATATTTTTTTGTTCTTCTTCTAATCTTTTTAATTGCTTTTTTAATTCTTTTATTTGTTCTTCTTTTGTTAAATTTTCAGTTTCAAAAGATGTTTTATCTTTATTATATGATGTAATCCATTTCTCTAATGTTTTTAAAGGAACACCATATTTTTCAGCAGTTTTACTTGTAGAATTTTTTTTATTAACAATTAAATCAACCATCATAAATTTAAAATTATTATCATATATTCTCGGCATACACTTTCACATCCTTAATGGTATTATACACTAATGTATTTGATAATTCAATAAAAAAAACATTAGGTTAACTCACAATTCTAATTTTTTAATTTAAGATAAAAATATACTAACACTCACTTGACAAAATGCTTCCGGGGGGGGGTATACTTAATATGATAGGTATATAATGGAGGTAAATAAAGA
>URBY01000040.1 GCA_900546245.1 uncultured Mycoplasmatota bacterium
GGTCCTCATATATTATTTACTCCGTCTATAACTTAAATTCCCCTAAAAAATAGAAGAAAATTGATATTTCTATCAATTTTCCATATTAAAATCATCTAAAAAATCATCTATAGTCATAATCTTATCATCTATTTCTTTTAATGATACATCTGTTTTTGGAACACTTTCTACTTCTTCTTCCTCTTCTAACACTTCAAGTTCTTCTTTTGATATTAATTCTTTTACTTCAAATACATCTAATACTTTTTTCTTAGATATAGATGATCCTGTTGAATATCTATCATTTATTGATATTTCTGCGCTTCTTATATAATCAATATCAGAACTTGTCATAAACCCTAATTTACTCTTACCGTTTATTACAAAAATTTTTACTATTTTATATGGATTAGTTTTAACTTCTCTAATTAATAATAATCCTCTTCTAGCTCTTGATGATTTTTCCATTTCTTCTAATTTTATTCTTTTAGCAGTTCCTTTATTTGTAAATACTGCGATATACTCATCATTTTTATTAAATAAGCATCCTGATACTACTATATCATCTTTTAAATTAATAGATTTAACACCTGATGCTTTTATTCCAGAAATAGGAACTTCTTCTATATCATACCATAATCCATAACCATTTTCTGTTGAAATTAATACCTCTTTATTTTTAGAATTAATAGCATTTACTACTTCATCATCATCTTTTAATTTAATACATGTTACTGCCTTTGAATATCTTTGAAGTTTAAACTCTGATAAATTAGTTCTTTTTATCATACCATTTTTAGTAAATATAGTAATAATATCACTTGTTTCAAAATTAGTTACTGGTATGCATCCAATTATTTTTTCTTCTGATTTTATAGTTCTAATATTACTTATATGTTTTCCTAAATCCTTCCATTTTGCATCTGGAATTTCATGAACTGGAACATATAAATAATTACCTAAATTAGTAAATAAAAGTACTGTATCTAATGTATTTAGTTCATATAAACCAAGTACATAATCATTATCTTTTAATAAAGTATCTTCATTTTTACTAGATTGATAACTTCTACTTGATACTCTTTTTATGTATCCTTCTTTTGTTATAACTACTATTACATCTTCTTTTTGAATCATATCTATTGCATCTATTTTTATTTCAGATACTTCATCTTTAATAACTGTTTTTCTTTCTGTAGCATATTCTTTCTTTATATCTAATAATTCTTTTTTCATTTGTTTAAATAATATCTTTTCATTAGATAAAACTGAGTTTAAGAATTCTATTATCTGCTTTAATTTTGCTCTTTCTTCTTCTAGAGCTACTACATCTGTATTAGTTAAACGATATAATTTCATATCTACTATTGCAGTTGCTTGTTCTATAGTAAACTCAAATTCTTTTACTAAGTTATTTATAGCGTCTATTCTATTATTACTTTTTCTAATGCAAGCAATTACTTCATCTAATATACTCATTGCTTTTAAATAACCATCTACTATATGCATTCTTGCTTTAGCATGTTCTAAATCAAATTTACTTTTTCGTATTGTAACTTCTTTTTGATGAACAATATATGCATCAATTATATCAACAAGTCCAACAAGTTTTGGTCTTCTATTAACAATAGCAATCATATTAAAACTATATGATATTTGCATATCTGTATTTTTAAGTAAATAATTTAAGATAAGTTCACTATTAGCGTCTTTCTTTAAATCAATTGCAATTCTAAGATCTCCTCTTGCTGTTTCATCCCTAGCATCTACTATTCCATCTATTTTCTTTTCTATTCTAATATCATTTATTTTCTTAACTAAATTTGCTTTATTTACTTCATATGGAATTTCTGTAATAAGTATTTGATGAACTCCCTTTTCCTTTATGATCTCATATTTACATTTTACATTTATTTTTCCTTTACCAGTTCTATATGCTTCTTCTATATTTTTCTTTCCTTCAATTGTTCCACCTGTTGGAAAGTCTGGTCCTTTTACTATATTAAATATTTCTTCAAAAGAAGAATTTGGTTTATCTATTCTATAAACTGTTGCATCTATTACTTCACCTAAATTATGTGTTGGTATATTAGTTGCATATCCAGCACTTATTCCTGTTGAACCATTTACAAGTAAATTAGGAAACTTACAAGGAAGTACTGTTGGCTCTACTCTTGTATCATCATAGTTAGGAGCCATATTAACAGTTCCTTTTTCTATATCTTTAAGTAGTTCACCTGCTATTTTAGATAATCTTGCTTCTGTATAACGCATAGCAGCTGCTGAATCTCCATCCATAGATCCATTATTACCATGCATATCAATATATGGAGTCATCATTTTCCAATCTTGACTCATTCTAACCATTGCATCATATATAGATGAATCACCATGGGGATGGTAATTACCCATTATTTCTCCGACTGCTTTGGCACTTTTTCTATATTTTTTATCATATGTATTTTTACTTTCATACATTCCATAAAGTATTCTTCTTTGAACAGGTTTAAGTCCATCTCTTACATCAGGAAGGGCTCTATCTTGAATTATTTCTTTAGCATATGATGCGAATCTATCCCCCATTATTTCTTCAAGGGCATAATCATGTATTCTTTGTATTACTTCTTTTGTTTCATCATTTTTCTTTTTCATTTAAAGCACCTCCTATATCTTATAATCATCTTCCAAAGAAAATTCTACATTTTCTTCTATCCATTCTTTTCTAGGATCAACATTATCACCCATAAGTACTGATACTCTTTTTTCTGCAAGAGCAGCATCAGTTATCTTAACTCTAATTAATAATCTATGTTCTGGATCCATTGTTGTTTCCCATAACTGTTCAGCATCCATTTCACCAAGACCTTTGTATCTTTGTGTATCAATTGGTTTTCTATTTTTTGTATATTCTTTTAATTCATCATCATTATAAGCATACACTACTTCATTTTTAGCAAACTCTATTTTATAAAGTGGTGGTGTTGCGATATAAAGTCTTCCTTCTTCTATAAGTGGTCTCATATATCTATAGAAGAATGTTATTAAAAGGACTTGTATATGTGATCCATCAACATCGGCATCGGTCATTATTATTACTTTATCATAATTACAATCTTTAATATCAAAGTCTGTTCCAACACCTGCACCTATTGTATAAATAAGTGTATTAATTTCTGCATTTTTATATGCTTCTTCTATTTTTGCTTTTTCTGTATTAAGTACTTTACCACGAAGAGGTAATATTGCTTGATATCTTCTATCTCTTCCTGTTTTAGCAGAACCTCCTGCGGAATCACCCTCTACTATAAATAACTCATTTTTAGATGAATCTTTCTTTTGTGCAGGAGCAAGTTTATCACTAATATTTTTTTCTTTTTTTGTTCCATTTGCTTTTCTAGCAGCTTCTCTTGCCTTTCTGGCAGCTTCTCTTGCAGCTTTTCCTTTTAATGCTTTATTTAATATTGTAACTGCTACTTCTTTATTTTCTTCTAAATAAAATCCAAACTTTTCAGAAACTACATTTTCTACTACAGTTTTAGCAAGTGGTGTACCTAGTTTACCTTTTGTTTGTCCTTCAAACTGAAGTAATGCTTCTGGAATTCTAAGTGATATAACTGCGGTTAAACCCTCTCTTACATCAGGTCCTTCTAAGTTTTTGTCTTTTGCTTTTAAGTATCCATTATTTCTAGCATATTCATTAAATACTTTTGTTAATGCTGTTTTAAATCCTACTTCGTGTGAACCACCATCGCTTGTTTTAACATTATTAACAAATGAAATAATATTTTCATTATATGTATCTGTATACTGCATTGCAATTTCTACTTCAATTTTATCTTTTTCTCCAGTAAAATGTAATACATTATGAAGTGTATTTTTTCCTTCATTCATATATTCCGCAAATGATTTAATACCATTTTCATAATGATATTTTACTTCTTTTTTATCTTCTTCATCTATTACTTCTACTGAAAGACCTTTTAGTAAGAAGGCAGATTCTTGCATTCTTTCACATATAGTTGTAAATGAGAAGTTTGTAGTAGAAAATATTTTATCATCAGGCATAAATCTAACAGTAGTACCAGTTTTATTAGTAGGACCAACCTTTTTTAAAGGACTATCTACTTCTCCACCATTTTTAAAACTGATTGTATATTCTGCTCCATCTCTTTTAGATGTTACTATCATCCATTTTGAAAGTGCATTTACAACAGAAGCACCTACACCGTGAAGTCCGCCAGATACTTTATAGTTTCCTTCTTCAAATTTACCACCAGCATGAAGTATTGTATAAATTACTTCTACTGTACTTTTACCTGATTCATGCTTTCCAACAGGAACACCACGTCCATCATCTGAAACACTAACTGAACCATCTGAATGAAGAATTATCTTAATATTTTTACCATATCCATTCATTACTTCATCTATTGAATTATCTACTATTTCCCATACAAGATGGTGAAGTCCTCTTTTATCTGTTGAACCAATATACATACCTGGTCTTTTTCTTACTGCTTCAAGACCCTCTAGTATTTTAATTGATTTTTCATTATATTCTGCCATAAATAAAACTCCTTTACTTTTCACTATAAGTGATTATAACACATTTTTTCCTTTAAATTCAAGGTATTTTACATTTTGTTTATGTAAAGAAAAACGAACATTTTAATAGTTCATTTTTATAAAATACCTAGAATATCTTTTTTTACATCTTTATCAATTATATTATTTTTAAAATTTTCATAATTAATTGATAATTTAATAATTATTTCTGTAAACTTATCTATATCATATCCAATGTTTCTTATACATTTTGAAAATAATTTTTTTATTTCATCATAGTTCATATTTTTTAAATCAATAATTTTTATTTCTTTTATATTATATCCATCAGAATATATAATTAAATCTTTAAAAACATTATATATAACATATGGATTATTTTCGTATTTAGTACTATATGAAACTATTTTATATGAGTACATTATTTTGATAAAATAGTAATATAAACTATCTATATTAATAGTTTCATAATATAAATTAAATTTCCAATGTATATCTTTTATATAAATATTTCTATTTATATCTGTTCTTCTATTAGTATATATTTCATATGGATAATCATTATCTTTTTTATATTCAATTTTATATATTCCATCATAAAATCTTTTATCACAAGAATTTTCTTTATCTATAATAAGTATACTATTTTTTAATCTAAAACCAGGATCAAAAATAACAAATGAAATTTTTTTATTATATAAACATGGGTGAACTAAGATTGTATGTGACTCTATTAGTAATTCATCACCATGTTTACTCAAAAATTTATCAGGTTTACATGTTACTAAGTATGAATAAAGTCCCATTTCATCTAATTTGTTTTTTATTCTTTTAGATTGTTCTATGCACGCAATAGCATGTGTATAATTAGTATTTAAATTATCAAAATTCATATTGTTTGAAAATAAATTATCAAGTAATTCAAAATTATTTACATATTCATTATCTATTAAATAATTCATATAATTTTCTGCTTCTTTTATTTTTACTTCATTATACACTTTTAAATTATCTAAATTAACTTTTCTTTTTTCTAGAAATGTTCCATCTTTTCTATATAATTTTATACTTTTCATATTATACCTCTTTATATGTATTATAACAAAAAAAGAAAGCATTAATATACTTTCTAATCTAAATTTTCTAAAATTGCTGGTAATATTTGTTTCTTTCTTGAAACTAATCCATCTGCAAAATATCCTTGCTTAATGTCTTCTTCATTATATACATTTTCTAGTACTTTTTTTGCTTTTTCAGTAAATATAATATATGAACCATTTTTAAGAATGTCTGTAATTGCGATTACAGTAAATTCATAACCTTCTTTAGTATTTACTTCATCTAATTTTTTAATATATTCATCTAATTCTTCAAATATTCTATCTACATCAAGTGTAAATACTTGACCAATTGCAAATTTAAATTCTCCTGATGGTGCTGGGAAAGATTTAAAGTCACTCTTTATTACTTCTTCTTTTTTTAATCCTTCTAAAGATGTACCTGCTTTAAACATATCAAATGCATATTTTTCTGGATCTACACCTGCTATTTTAGATAATTCTTCTACTACCTTTTTATCTATATTAGTTGTTGTTGGACTTTGAAGACATAATGTATCTGAAAGTATTCCAGAAAGCATTATTCCTGCAATATTTTTTGGTATTTCTATATTTGCTTCTTCATACATAAAATAAATTATTGTATTTGTACTACCAACAGCCATGTTTCTAAAATTAATTGGATTATTAGTATTGATATTTCCAATTTTATGATGATCAACTATTTCTAAAATACTTGCTTCATCTAAACCTATAACACTTTGTTCTTTTTCTTGATGATCTACTAATATTACTTCTTTATTATTCTTTTTAGCAATTTCAGTAATTCTTATAAGACCTAAGCATTTATTATTACTATCTAATATTGGATAGTTATTATGTTTTAATTTTTTACTTGCTTCCATAAAATCATCATAATAATCATTTTCTTTAAATACCTTTGAATTATCTTTTTCTATTATTGTACTAACTTTAGAAGATAAACCAATCAATTTTGATGTTCTAAATGAATCATTACTTGTTCTTATAATATTTACTTTATTTTCTTTAGCACTTTCTAAATTTTCCTTTTTAATATTTCCGTTACCTGTTACAATTAAAAGTTTAATTTTACTATTAATAGCATTTTCTATTATTTCATGTCTATCTCCTACTATTAATATATTATCACTTGATAATTTTACATTTTTATTAAAAGTATCTTCATTATAAGATGCAACTAAAATATTTCCTTTTATTTCTTCATCAAATTTTAATACTTCTTCACCTTTTAATACATCTATAACATTGGAATAAGTAGTATCTAACTTTTCTACATCATTATCAAATAATTTTCTTACAATATCTTTAAGTGTTACAATACCTACATAATTATTATCATCATCAACTATAGGTGTACCTGTAATTCCTTTTTCTGTTAAATAATTATAAACTTTTAATATTGAATTTGATTTATTCGAATATACTCCTTTTAAATATTCAATATCTTTAAGTTGAAGTTTAACGTCATTTAAATATTTTGGTTCTTCTACATTAAATTTATCAAGGGCATATTTTGTCTCTTTATTAATATGACCTAATACTCTTGGTTCTGCATTTAAACCTTGTTTATTTTTTAAATAAGATAAACTTATTGATGCTGTAACAGCATCTGTATCAGGACTTTGATGTCCAAATATATAAACTTTTTCCATTAATATACCTCCACTAAACATATATTATTTTATTACTTTTTTACTTATTTTTCAATTGTTTTATTACTATATGTGTAAATATTAACAATTTTATCATTTACACTTGGATTTTCTCTATATTCTTTTTCTTCTAAGATTGTTTCTAGCTTCTTACTTGAATATAAACCTTGTATTTGCCCATTTTCTTTTAAATATTTTTTATATTCTTCTAATATCATTCTTTCTTTTTTATTTATTTCTTCAGCACTCAAACTACTTGCATTAAAAGATAAATAAATAAAATTATATAGTTCTTTTAATTTTGATAATATTCTTTCATCACTAGAATAAACAAATTTTATACCACATTTTTCTACATTTTCTCTTGTTTCAATATATCTTTTAGGAATTAAATATCTTACTAAAGTCTCAAGTTCTTCTGCACTATATTTATCTTTTATAAAAAGCATTGATTTTCTAATTTTTTTACCAGGATATTTCTTATATAATTCATCAAAGAAGTATCTTGTTTTATCATCTAAATATTCTCTAATAGATAAATATGTATCATAACTAAAATTTGTACTATATCTTCCATAACCATACATAAAATACTTTAAATATTTTTTTCTTTCAAGATTTAAAGCAGCTAATTTTAATTTTAAAAAATATTCATCAAACCTATTATCGCTATAAGCTAAAACATTACCTTTATATGATAATATATCAAGTACTTCATCAGATGAATTAATTTTACATAATGCATCTCTATTATTTAACTTAATTTGTTTTAATGATTTTAATGTTTGATCTGTAAATAATTTAACTCTTCTATAACCTGTTTTTTTATAAATATTACCTTCTATATAATCACAGGCAACTATAATATCTTTTTCTACTTGCATAATAAAACTCCTCATTTCTGAAGAGCTATTATAACACAAATTTTAGTTATTCACTATATTTTGAAGTAATATTTAAATATTCTTCTAAAGTTTTACCACTTTTATAAACTTTTTCTGATAATTCTTTTCCTAAATATCTAACATGCCATGGTTCATATTTATAACCTGTAATTTCTTCTTTTCCTTTAGGATATCTAATTATAAATCCATATTTATAACAATTATCAGCAATCCATATTGCTTCTTTAGTACCTTCAAAGGATGAATCAACTATATTTAAGTCCATAGCAAGACCAGTTTGATGTTCAGAATGACCTGGTCTCGCTGAATATGTATCTGCTTTTTCTTTTCCATCTTTTAGCACATAATTGTTATATAAACTTGTTTGAAGAGAATATGATCTAAATCCTGATGTTATCCAAAGTTTTATATTATCTTTTTCTGCAGCTTTTTGCATTTCATCAAATGCATTTTTTGTTTCAGTTGTAAGTGTTCCTGGATTATAATCATTTGGAACAGAATATGTTTTATTTACTATTAATATACCATTAACATAAGTTAATCCGTTCTTTACTTCAATATTTGGCTTTACATCTTCTATTGTTTTATCTTTTACTTTTTCTATTACTTTTTTATTTACTTTTACCGTAATAGATTTTTTTAAATTTTGAATTTTATGTTTAAGAACAATTTTAGATACTCCTTCTTTTTTAGCAATTATATCATTATTTTCTTTCACAAAAATATCACCTATTTTATTATATTCATATTCTTTTACAGTAGCATTTTTTGGTACATATTCTATATTAAAAGATAATTTATCTCCTACATTAACACTAAAATCATCAATTTTAATTTCAGTAACACTTATATATGTTACAAAATATCTAATATATTTTTTATTAATATCTATTGTTATTTTTTCTTTATCAGTTTTTTCTCCTAGTTTAATTTTTTCTATTTTCCCATTTTTTTTAACAGCATATATATCTACAAAACCTTTTTTTATTAAATAATTAGGTAATTTAATACTCAATTTATTTGAAGAACTTACTATACCACTATTCTCAATTATAAATGATTTATCATTATTATAATTTTTATATGTAAGTTTATTATTTGATTTATATATTTTTAAGCTCATATTCTTTTTTATGCTTTTACTAGGTAAAATAACGTAAGCATTCTTGTAATTGATTTTTAAATTTAATTTATGTTCTTTTATATAGTCAATAGTCTTATTATACAATTTTAATTTACTGTATTTCTTGTTTATTTCTACAGTATTATTTTTAGCGTCAGGAAGAGCATTATATATCTTATTATTATATATAATATATGGAATTAAATTAAGTGATGTAATTATTATCCCAAATATCATAAGTACCATAATAATTCTATCTACTCTAAGTTTTCCTTTTTTATTTTTTCTTTTTTTACTCATAAGCATCTACCTTTACTATTATTATAAACATATAATCAATTTAAGTAAAGAAAAAATACCTAAGATTCATTAGATATTTCATTAATTTCTTCTATTGATAGGTCGGTTCCTTTTGATATGTCTTCAAGTGGCATATTTTCTAGCTTCTTTTTATCTAAATCAAGCATTATCATATATTGATTCTTCTTGATCTCATCTTCATTTTTACTATACCAAATTTTATCATAATAATCCAGATAATAAGTATATTTTTTAGAAAAAAAGAAAGACTTAAATCTTTCAATTTAATATTCTATATTAGATTTTAGAACTTCAATGGCGGGACGAACACCAAGGACTCCAGCATTCGAAACAGTGCTGTCGCTCACGCGACGGGAGTCGCCGTCCACATTCCAAGCATTGCCAGAATCACCAGAATGAGGGTTTTCTAACCACCATGCCCACGCTGCATTATTACCATTTGAATACTTTGTATTCTCAAGCAAATAATTAAAATTATCTAATTCTCCAACTTGCCATGTTGGTATATTGCTTATTCCTGTTGCTTTTCTTACTTCTTGTATAGTTAATAATCTTGCGGCTTTTCCTGCATAACTAAAACTATCTGGTAATGTCCCTCCGGTTGTTGTTTTTG
>URBY01000041.1 GCA_900546245.1 uncultured Mycoplasmatota bacterium
CTATTTATTATTACTCCATTTTTTATTACTTCTTCTTTTGGTATACCAATTACTAGTTCTATTATTTCTGCGAGTACTTCTTTTTCTTCTGTTAATACTGCTTTAAATACTGCATCAAATGTTTCCGGTATTACCTCTTTTTTTCTTAATTCTGGATTATTTGTATATCCTTTTATTGTAACCAAAATTCCTCCTTTATTTTTTGATAAAAGTTTTTCCCTTTTTTTCCTCCTTTCTACCAATAAAAAAAAACTCTTTCATATGTTATATTCTCCATTTGAAAGTCAAATTCCCCTAAAATTTTAAAAAAAAATTACTATTTCTAGTAATTTTTAACACATTTCATATTAAAATTCTATTTCATCATTTATATAATCTACTATTTCATCTACATTTAAAGTAATTTGAGCCATTGTATCTCTATCCCTTACTGTAACTACTCCATTATTAATTGTTTCATCATCAATAGTTATACAAAATGGTGTACCAATAGCATCTTCTCTTCTATATCTTTTACCAATGTTACCAGTTTCATCGTATGTACACATAAAATGTTTACTAAGCATTCTATATATTTCTTCTGCTTTTTCTTTATGAAATTTTTTAACAAGTGGTAAAACTGCAACTTTATATGGCGCAAGTGCTGGAGATAATTTCATTACTTCTCTAATGCTTCCATCCTCTAAAGTTTCTTCATTATATGCATCACATAATACAGCAAGAGTTAATCTATCACATCCAACAGAAGGTTCAATTACATATGGAGTATATTTTTCATTTGTTTCAGGATCTAAATATTTAAGTTCATTTTTAGAGTGATTTGAGTGAACTGTCAAATCATAATCTGTTCTATCAGCAATTCCCCAAAGTTCTCCCCATCCGTGAGGATATTTATATTCTATATCAGTTGTTGCCTTACTATAGAATACTAGTTCTTCTTTTTTATGTTCTCTAAGTCTTAAATTATCATTTTTTAATCCTAAATCATTTAAAAATTTAACTGCATAATCTTGATAATATTTAAACCAATTTAAATCATCCCCTGGTTTGCAGAAAAATTCATATTCCATTTGTTCAAATTCTCTTGTTCTAAATGTAAAATTACCTGGTGTAATTTCATTTCTAAATGCTTTACCTATTTGACCTATACCAAATGGTATTTTTGCTCTCATAGTTCTTTGTACATTTTGAAAATTAACAAATATACCTTGTGCTGTTTCTCCTCTTAAATATACTTTATTTTTAGTATCTTCAGTAACACCCATATGTGTTTCAAATAATAAATTAAATTGTCTTATATTTGTAAAATCTGATGCTCCACATTTTGGACATTTAATTTTATTTTCTTTAATAAATTCTTCTAATTTTTCATTAGACCATCCATCACCAGTCTCTTGTCCATCTGTAAATTCTTCTATTAATTTATCAGCACGAGCTCTTGATTTACATTTTTTGCAATCAATTAAAGGGTCTGAAAAACTAGATACATGCCCACTTGCTACCCAAACTTCAGGATTCATAAGAATTGCAGCATCAAGTCCATATGAATTAGGACTTTCTTCTATAAATCTTTTCCACCAAGCCTTTTTTATATTATTTTTAAGTTCTACACCTAAAGGTCCATAATCCCAAGTATTAGCAAGTCCTCCATATATTTCACTTCCTTGGAATATAAATCCATATTGTTTACATACATTTACTATTTTATCCATAGTTAGATTTTCCATATTATTTTCCTCCTTTAATTAAAAAAGACGATTCTTTATATTTTGTAAGGACTCATAAATTATGAGCGGTTCCACCTTACTTATTCTTTATAAGAATCATCTTTAGGTTATATAGCTGTTTAAGTTTCCACACTTAGTCATCGCTTTTTTTATCAAATTCATTATAACATATTTTATTTTTATATGTATACATTTTTTATCGATTTTAAGAAATTTTTACTTTTCAAGTAAAGTCCACTATATCTATCATAGTATTCATTTATAAAATCATCTATCTCTTTTCTTGTATTATTTGATAATTTTATTTTACTTATTTTAGATATATCTACATGATAAAGTTTTCTTAAAACATTTATTGTTTTTTTATCTACTATTTTTTCATTAGTATGACAATTTGCGCATACAAATCCACCCTTACTAGTAGAAACTGTAATAGCGCTAGGTCTTCCACATACTGCACATGAATCTAGTACAGGTTTTATACCTAAATAATCTAAATATTTAAGTTCTAGTATATTTGTTATTATTATTGGATCATACCCATCTTCTATTTTTAGTAGAGTTTCTTCTAGTAACTTAAAAATATCTTTTTCATTAGTTTGTTTTAAAACCTGAGAAGTAAGTTCTAGTAAAAAAGAAGCATAACTTATTTTTAATAAATCTTTTTTTATTTCAGTAAAAGGATTTATTACATCTGCGCATACTAAAGTAGATAATTTTCCTTTTTTATAATATATTTGAAAAATTGCATAAGTTAATTTTGTTGTTACACTTCTAATAGGACTTTTAATTGATTTAGCACCTTTTGCGATTACACTAATTATTCCATATTCTTCTGTAAATATATTTAAAAGTTTACTTGTTTCGCTATATGCATTTTCACTAATTATTATCCCTTTTACTTTCGTTATCTCCAAGATACTCTACTTCCTTTTCTTGCATTTCTTTAAATTTTAAGAAATATTCTATTTTTCCTGTCATTTTAAATAAAGACCAAACATCATTCTTATTCATATTATCACCTATTTATATAATGATGCCTTTAAAAATTTTTATTCATTATTAAAACCAAATTCTGTTAAATATTTATCTTTTTCTCTCCAGTTATTAACTGTCTTAACAAATAATTCAAGATATACTTTTTTACCTACTAATTCTTCTATATCTTTTCTTGCTTCTATTCCTATTTCTTTTATCATAGAACCAGAATGACCTACAAGTATTCTTTTTATTCCTTCTCTTTCAACTATTATAAGTACATTAATATGAATGCTATTTTTTTCTTCTTCATATTTTTCAAGTACACACGTTACTGCATGTGGTACTTCTTCATGAGTTAAATTAAGTACTTTTTCTCTAACTATTTCTGATACCATAAAGTTAATACTTTTATCTGTATAATAATCTTCACTATAGTATCTTTCACCTTCATCTAAATACTTTTTAATAGTTTTTATTAAATCATCAATATTATCTTTCTTTAAAGCTGATATTGGAATAATTTCTTTAAAATCAAATAACTTATTATATTCTTCAATCATTGGAAATAAATTTTCTTTTTTTATTCTATCTACTTTATTTAACACTAAAAATACATTAGAATCTACTTCTTTTAATTTTTCAAGTATGAATTTATCACCTTTACCTATTTTCTCTGTAGCATCTACCATAAATAATATAACATTAGTATCTTCAATCGAATAATAAGATTGAGAGTTCATATACTTACCTAATTTATGCATTGGTTTATGAATACCTGGAGTATCTATAAATATTATTTGTGAATCATCATCATTATATATTCCTTGAATATTATTTCTTGTTGTATGTGCTTTATCTGATACAATTGCAACTTTACTACCAATAATACTGTTAATTAATGTACTTTTACCAGCATTTGGTCTACCTACTATTGATACAAATCCTACTTTCATTTTAAATCCTCTTCATCAAATGGATATGGACATAATTCTTCTACTGTATGAACTATTTCATCACCATTTGGATTCATTGCAATTATCATCTTATCTTTTTCAAAAAACTCTTGAATAACTTGTCTACATATCATACAGCTCATACCAATTTTTTCATTATCACACATAACATACATTTTTTCAAAATCATGTTTTTTATATCCAGCACTTATTGCAGATACAATTGCACTTCTTTCTGCGCATATAGTGCCTCCATATGAAGCATTTTCTACATTTACTCCATTAAATTCTGTACCATCTTTCATTAATGCAATAGCCGCTACTCTAAATTTAGAATAAGGACTATAACTATTATTTAATAACTCTAATAATTTTTCTTTCATATTATCTATTTACTCCATATTCTTTTAATATTTCATTTTGAAGTGAAAACATTTTTATTTCATCTTCTTTTTCCATATGATCATATCCAAGTAAATGTAAAAAACCATGTACTGTCAAGAAAGACAATTCTCTTTTTAAAGAATGACCATATTCTTCTGCTTGTGATTTTGCTTTATCTATTGAAATATAAATATCACCAAGCACTCTTACAAAAGAATTACATGTTTCATCATCATTTAAAGCAAAACTAATTACATCTGTTTCTCTGTCAATATTTCTATATGTTTTATTTATTTCATGTATTTTTTCATTATCTACTATAATTACATTAAATTCAGAATCTTCTTCACCCATATATTTAGCCATAAATTTAATTAAATCTGGTAGTTCATCTATTTCTTTTAGTTTTTCATTTGTTTCATTAAATACTTCTGTCATCTTAAAATCCCCCATAATGAATAATTTGTATAAATCAAAAATATTATAACACATAATATAATCGTAAGTATATTTTTAAATAAATCAGTTGAAAAAAATGCTGGTAAATGACTTTCTAAAGTATCACATATAATAAATATTAAATATCCTATAAAACCACCTACAACATTTAATATAATATCATCTATATCAAATGTTCTTCCAATTTTTAATTGTGTATATTCTATTACACCTGATGTAACTAATGATATAAATAATATTGGTGTTACCTTCCTTGTTTTCATTATATATGAAACAAAAAGACCAAACGGTACAAATAAAAGTATATTACCAAGTATATTTCTCATAAAAACTTTTGATCCAACTTTATATCTTAGTATTTCCTTAAATGGGATAAAATTATTCGTTCCATAATTTACATCTTGGAATGTTACTACATAAAATAAAAGCATCGCATAAATTAAAAAGGCAAGCATAAATAGTTCTTTATAAAGTACAAATTTATCTTTATGCACTACTAAATATGTTATTCTGATTGTTACTATTACTACTGTAAATATTAAAAGCATTGGCCAGTTGTTACTAACTGCATCCTTTAGTGTTTGTTCTATCATTTTATTACTCCTTACTATTCTTCTGTTATAGGCTCTATTTTTTCTTCTTTCCCTATTTCTTCATAACATGTTATAAACATATCTAATACTATTTTACTATCTTTTTGATAAAAATTCAAAGTTTTTTCATCAAGTATGTATTCATCATTATCAAGTGATTGTAAAATCTTTTCTTTAACTTTTTCCTTAGCCTTTATTTTTGCTTCGTTTATGTTATAAGTATCATTTATAATTTTTATTTCTTTTTGATTTTCTATTCCAACTTCAAATGGTACTAATCTATTTTTTAAACTAAAAATTTTCTTTCTTTCAAAGTTTTTATATTTATTTCTTGAAATATAATCTTTTCCTATTTTTATATAAAAACTCCTTTTATTATTATTTGTATATTTTTTCTCAGTATACTTTAAAGGAAACTCTATAGACACATCATACCATACTTCTGCATAAACTTTTCCTTTAGCGTGAACATATTTTTTTACTTCTTCATCTTTTGTTATCGCACCACTTATTATTACATCACCTTTATTTACATAAGTATTAGGTTCAACCATTTTTAATCCATCTTCCGCATATATTTTTTTTATTACACCTGATTTTTTCGCAACAACATTTGTATACTCAGTACTTATATTATTATTTTGTTTTTTTCTTTCAACAATTTTTACCTCATATTTAGTACCAATATCAGTTATTTCTATCCATTCAATACTATCTTTATATTTATCTGTAATTTTCTTTTTTATTTTTTCTATAGAATCATATGATTTTTTTAAATGATATTTTTTTATTCCATAACCATCTAATTCTTTAATTATTTTTTCACTTAAATCTTTATTCATACTTATTATATTTACACTAAAAATTGTATTTGATAAATAAATTAAAAATAAAAGACCAAGTATTGCCATTATTATAAATACTTTATTTTTATTTAATTCTTCTTTAAATTTTAAATACCCTTCATTACTTATTATGGTAAGAGTATATATTGATTTTATTTTATTTAAATTTTCATAGTCTTTACTATTTATTTTAATTATTATTTCTTTATTTGATATTCTTTCTATTTTTAAAAGGTTAATATTATTTTTTTTACATCTAAGAATAAATTTTTCTATTATTTTTCCTTCTACTTTTATTATTAAATAACTATTCATTTTCTCCCTCAAAAATAATTTCATTATAATTTCCAAGTATTAGTACTTCACTACTTAACATTTTGTTAATAGAAAGATTTTTACCTTTAATAGTTATTTTTTCTTTATTATTATATATAACTATTTCATAGTTTTCTATTTTTCCTATATTAGTAAAATTTTCAATATCTATCATATTTTTCTTAATAGTTATCTTAAATTCTTTTTGATATATATAGTTTCTTAAGTTACTAGTATGTTTCATAAACAATATCACCCTAGTAAATTATATGAAAAAATATAAGACTTAAGACATCTTATATTTGTGATAATTTTTCTTTTATAATTTTATTTACTTCACCCATATCAGCTCTATTTTTTAATTTTGGTGATATTTCTTTCATTATTTTACCCATATCTGATTGTGCTTTTGGATTTACTACATTAAATGCTTCATCAATTATAGAATTAATTTCCTCCATAGTTAATGGTTTTGGTAAGTATTCATTTAATATATCAATTTCTTCATTGTATGAGTCAATTAAATCTTGTCTTCCTGCTTTTTCAAAATCTTTAACAGCATCTTTTCTTAATTTTACTTGTTTAGTAACAATGCTTAACATCTCTTCTTCGCTTAATTCTTTTTTAGAATTTATTTCTTCCATTTGTATTGCTGCCTTAACAGATTTTATTGTATCTGCTTTCTTTCTGTTGTGTTCTTTCATCGCACTTATTAAATCTTTTTGAAGTCTTTCTTTCATATTATATTCTCTCCTTTTTACTTAAAAAAGCAGTATTAACTGCTTAGATTAGTCTCTATCACGACTTTGTTTTTTTCTACTATTTTTAATACCAGCTTTTTTAGCTTCTCTTCTTTGAACACCAGGTTTAGAATAATGTTCTCTTTTTTTACATTCAGAAGGGATACCACTTTTAGCTACCACTTGCTTAAATCTTTTTAAAGCGCCATCAATATTTCCATTTTTTACCACTACTTTAGTCATTCTTATCCCTCCCTTCATATTAACTAAACAAATTATATCACTTAGAAGACTTTATTTCAACAATTTTTTTAAGTTTTTTAGTTAAAAGTAAAAGAAAAAGTGAGAAAAATCCCACTTTTACAAAATATTTTTAAAATTTTTTAAAGAATAAAAAATTCTATACCTGTATGACAATACATTTTTTACTATAATTTAAAAATCACACATATTATTGTTAACAAGTCTTCTTATGCTTGAACCAAGTGCTCTTCCCATATCAACAAATACATTAAAGCCTTTAGCAAGTGCACTAAAAAGACTACCAGAAATTGTTCCACCACCACTTATATTCTTCATTTCTAAAGTACTTAACTTTTTCATATTACCTCCTATCTGCATTTATATGGTCTTGTAAAACCATCAAAAATACCTGATATAAATGATATAACACCTGCGATAACTGCCCATGCGGTCGCAGACATTCCTCCACCTTTTATACATTCCATTTCATTTTTACTGAGCTTTTTCACATTTTGTACCTCCTTTAATTTCAAATACTTTATTAAATAACTTCAAATTATCATATCTATGTGAAATTAATATCAAAGTTACATCATATTTTTCTTTTACTTTTCTAACTATATTTTCTTCACTTAGAGTATCAATACCATTTGTAGTTTCATCTAATATAAGTATTTTTTTATTTTGTAGTAACGCTCGTGCTAATAATATTCTTTGTCTTTCTCCACCTGATATATTATGACCATTTTCTTCTAAAAGAAAATTTAGGGATATGTTCTTTTCTTTTAGAAACTTATCAATACCTGTTATTCTTATTACTTTTTCTAATTCTTTTTTTGCCACTTCTTTAAATAACGTAATATTATTTAATATAGTATCTGTAAATATTATTTCATTTTGTGATACAAAACATATATTATTTCTTATATCATTTAAACTTAAATTCTTTATATTTATATTATCAATAATCACTTTACCTTTATAATCATTTATTTGTTTAGTTAAAATTTTGAATAATGTAGATTTTCCTACACCACTATCACCTTTTACAAAAACAAAATCACCTTTGTCTATATTAAAACTAAGATTTTCAAATATATTATAGGAGTCATAACTATAGGCTACATTTTTAAATTCTATATTATTATTAAAATTAAAATTAGATTTGTTATTATTATCTTCTTCCTCATCCAATAAATCTTCTAATCTATTATAAGAATTTTTGGAATCAATTAATATGCGGTCGAAATATATTATGTTTTTAAGTGAAATAAAGAAATAGATTAACAGTGAATTAATTATAATTAAATTTGAAAACAATAATAAACCTTTATTAACTAATTTTATACCAACAAATAATATAAAAACATTTGATATAGTCATAATAAAATTTTGAAATAATTCTATACTTAATATAAATTTATTATACTTAACATTTAATTTTAATAAGTTATTATACTTACTTTTAAATCTTAATTTTCTCTCTTTTTCAATATTAAAATTTTTTATCGTATCAATACCTAAAATACTTTCTATTAAATATGAATTGACCTCAGAATTTTTTTCTTTAAGTATTAATGACATTGAATATATTTTATCTCGAAAAAGAAGATATACAAACATATATGTTAAAGCAAAAATTATTAATAACAAAAATAATAACTTATTTATAAAAAATATAATTATAAATATAATTATCACAAAAAGAAAATCAGTAATAAGTGAAAAACTAACAAAATTAATAAATTCTTTTATGCTAGATAAATCATTTACTCTAGACATAATATCACCAACTGGTCTACTATGATGATATTTTAAAGGGAGAGATAAAATCTTTTTATAAATATTATTTGTAAGCTTAGAATCAAAATTATTATCAAAATCAAAAACAATACTATTTCTTATATAATCAGTTATAATTTTAAAAACTGAAAAAAGAAGAAATAAGAATAATACTATATGATAACTATTTTTTTGATTATATAAAGAACTTAAATAAAATGAATTTAGCAAAGAAAAGAAAGATGCTAAAATAGTTAAAACGAGAAAGAATAATAAAATTTTTTTATATAAGAAGATATAAGACTTTAAATTAATAAATGCACCATTTTGTTTTTCTTTAACCAAATTATTCATTTTATCAAATGTTATAATAGAGCCTGTCCATTCTTTTTTAAAAGAAATATCATCATATACTACCTTACCTCTAATTGGATCTTGAACTATAATTTTTTCATTATTTATTTTTTCTAAAATAACAAAATGATCATATTTATTATCAAGTTTAATATGCGCAATTATAGGTAATTTTACATTACTTAAATCATTAAATTCACATTTATATGCTTCTGCTTTTAAACCTAAAGAATTAGATGCATTAACAATATTATAAACATTAGTACCATTTTCATTTGTTTTAGTAAGTTTCCTAAGCTTTGACATACTAATATTACCATTATAATATTTAATAATATTATAAAGACAAGTTACACCACAATCTTTTATCCCATGTTGCCTTTCATATTTGTAGCTCATTTTTATCCCTCCACTTATTATATAAGCCGTTTACGCATCAAATTCCCCTAAAAAAAGTAAAAAAAATGAAAAAAAGTTAATTTTTTTCATTTTTTAGTAATAAATATTATATTTTGATACTTCTATTGCTGGACGAACACCATAGCCTCCAGCATTCGAAACAGCGTCGGTGGCGACAATACGGTCGTGGCCGTACACAGGCCAAGCATTCGTAGAATCGTCAGAGCGGGCGTTCTCTAGCCAATATCCATAGTTTCCTATACTATCATTTGAATACTTTGTATTTTCCATTAAA
>URBY01000042.1 GCA_900546245.1 uncultured Mycoplasmatota bacterium
TAGCCTTATTCTGACTAGCCTTATTCTGACTAGCCTTATTCTATATTTAAGTTTACCATTCACTATTTTCTTTGACAAGTGCTTTTCTTAAATTTGTCATTTATTTTACAAAATATTTTTATATACAAAAAAATAACCCAAAAAGGATTATTTAATTGAAATTATTTTTACATCATAACTACCATTAGGACTTTCAACTGAAACTGTTTCTCCAGCTTTTTTACCTAGTATAGCTTTTGCTATTGGAGATTCATTTGATATTTTATTTTCAAAAGGATCTGCTTCAGTACTACCTACTATAGAATATTCTTCTGTTTCATTGTCATCAACATATTCTATTTCAACAGTTGATCCAACTCTAACTTCAGATGTATCTCCAGCTTCTATTACTGTTACGTGTTCTATTAAATATTCAAGTTCTTTAATTCTTGCTTCTACTATACTTTGTTTTTCTCTAGCAGCATGGTATTCAGCATTTTCTGATAAATCTCCTTGTGCTCTTGCTTCTTTTATATCAGCAACTACTTCTGGTCTTACGACAGTAGTTAAATTTTCTAATTCTTTTTTTAAATCATTAAGTCCTTCTTTAGTTATGAAATGTTCTTGAGTTGCTTTCATTTTTATCACCTCTATAAATTTTTACATGAACAAATGATACTACAATTTAAGTGTTTTGTCAACCTAAAAAATTAACACGTAACAAATCATTTTTAGAAACCTTTTTATCACATGGTATTCTAAGAATTTCTTTTGGATGTCTTGCAGCATCTACTAATTCATTATCACTATTTTTAATATATGATACTACTATATTAAAAGGTTCCTTTTTAGGTCCAAATATATTAATAACATCACCTTTACTAAAATAATTTCTTTGTTCTATAATTATTTCTTTATTTTTTTCATCATAATCACGTACAATACCTAAAAAGTCTTGATTTGTATTTTCTTCTCTTCCTATATAATATTGTTCATTTACTCCAGGAAATTTATCAAAATATTGAGGAAGTGTTTCTCTATTTGCACATCTATATAATTCTATTTCATCTTTTTTATTATATTTATAATTTTCTTTATCTTCTAAATATTTATCTATTACTCTTCTATAAACACTTACTAAAGTTGCAATATAATAAATAGATTTCATTCTTCCTTCTATTTTTAGGGATGTTACACCAATATCAATTAAATCTGGAATATATTTTAAAAGAGATAAATCTTTTGGAGATATTGCAAATTCTGTATCACCAGATATTTTTGTTTTATATTCATCATAAAGGTCAAATACCCATCTACAAACCTGAGCACATCCACCTCTATTTGAATCTCTATTAGTCATATAATTAGAAAGCATACATCTACCACTATAGCATGTACACATAGCGCCATGAACAAATACTTCTATATCCATATTTGTTTCATCAATTATATTTTTAATATCTTCTTTTGATGATTCTCTAGCAAGGACAACCCTTTTTACACCTTCTTCTTTATAAAACTTTACTGCTTCACTATTTAATGTACATTCTTGTGTACTTATATGGATTTCTAAATTAATATTATTTTCTTTTACTAAGTCTATTATAAATAAATCAGAAACTATTATTGCATCTACTTTTGCATCTTCTAACTCTTTTAAGTACTCTAAAAGTCCAGTCATATCTTCTTCATGAAAAAGAATATTTACCGTAACATAAACTTTTGCATTATGTTCATGTGCAAATTTAACGCCTTCTTTTATTTCATCAATTGTAAAATTTGTTGCATTCGCTCTTAAACTAAACTTTTTGCCACCTAAATATACTGCATCTGCGCCATACATAATAGCCCATTTTAATTTTTCTAAATCTCCTGCAGGAGCAAGTAATTCTATCTTATTCATTATTTTTCACCTTAAAAATTGTTTTTTTATTTAAAAATCCATTATATGTATTATTATAATTATTAACATCTACCACTTCTTTTAACTTTTTTGCAAATTCATCATCATTTGGTGCATTTTTAAGTGCGATAAATGCTTCAATTACATTATAAAATGAAGCCTCTGGAATTAAATAATCATCTAAAATAACAAAAGCATTAATATTTTCATTAATTAATCTTTTATATTCTAAAAGTCCATTTAAAATTTTACCCGATAAAAATGTTGTATTATCTTTTTCAACAATTTGATAAAAATCATCCGAGTTTTTTTCTTTAAAATAATACTTTTTATCTTTTGGTTTACCCATATTACAATACTTAAAGTAATTTGTAATTAGTTTTCTAGAAGATGTAGCCATTATATTATAACCAAATAGTTTAATTGAACATTGAGAATTTACTTTTTTTGATATTTCAATTTGTTCATCAAGTGTTATTTCAGGACTTATTATAAAACCTGATACACCTCTTTTTTCTAAAAATTTAATTGTACTAGAATTTGTAGTTAACTTAGAATACCAAACAAGACTAATATTCAAATTTTCTTCCCTTACAATATTTAATACAGCCATATCTGAAAATACAAGTGCATTTATATCTAATTTTTCAATACTTCTAACAACTTTTTTTAATTCATCCATTTGCTTATTAAAATATACTTTATTTAACATAATATATATTTTTTTATTTTTTTCTTTTAACATTTTACAAATATCATTTAGTTCAGACATTTTAACTAAATGATTAAATGTTTCACTATATCCTTCTATTCCAATAATAAAACCATCAATATTATTTTCCATAAAAAATTTAAAATTATTTTTATCTGGAAAAGGTATTAAAATATTATTCACTCTTTACCTCTTTTCTATATGTGATAGCGATTCCGTCACCTACTTTATAAAATTTAGTATTAAATTCTTCATTATTTGTTAAAAAATCTATATATCTTTGTATCTTTGTTACGAGTTGTCTTAAGTTTCTACTTTTAATTTCTTCTTTATTTTCAACAAAACCATGAAAATCTATATTATCGCTTACAATAAATCCATCATCAACAAGATTTTCCTTATATTTTTCAAAAAATTTAATATATTGTGCTTTAGCCGCATCTATAAATAACATATCATATTTACCTGTTAAATCAATATTTAATGCATCACCTAAAACAAGTGTAATTCTTTTTTCAAGTTTACACTTTTTAATATTTTTAATAGCCTCAATATATCTATCTTGATCTCTTTCTATTGAAACAACAGTTATATCATCTGATGTAAGCGCCATATTAATAGCGGAATATCCTATTGCTGTTCCTATTTCTAATATACTTTTTATATTATTTTTTTCTATAAACTTACATAAGAAATTGATTCCTCTTTTTTGCATAATTGGAATACCTTTTTCTTCTGCATATTTTTCCATTTCTTTTATAACATCATCCATAAATTTTGTTACAGCTCCTTTAGTTTTCCTTTGTTAAATAAGAGAGTATTGCCTCAATCATTTTCCATTCTTCTTCTGTTTCTATATTATTTAATACTCTATCATCTTCATTAAATATGTAAGATGCCGCATAAAGTTTAGTACTTCCATCATCACATTTTGAATTATCTGTATAAACAATATAGTTTTTATCATTTGTTTCAAGGTCACATAATATGTCACACTCTTTTGTTTCATTATTAGAATCTATATAGGTAAATTTGCTTCCCTTTGTAAGTTCATTCATACTTTTTGTTACTCCTTTTTTATTTTATCTAAATAACTCTGCAAGATTATATTAGCCGCTAGTGAGTCAACACTTTTTTTTCTTTTTTTTCTTGATGTATCATTTTTAATCATAATATTATTTGCTTCAACACTTGATAGTCTTTCATCTTGAAGTATTACCTCAATATTATATTTTTCTTCTATCATCTTTTTAAAGTTCATACTTCTTTCTGATGCAAAACCTAAAGAATTATTCATATTCTTTGGAAGACCTAATACTATTTTTTCTACTTTAAATTCACTTATTATTTCTTCTAACTCCTTCAAAGCTGATTCATAATCATTTTCATTAAATCTAATAGTTTTATAAGTTGATGCGATAAGTCCAAGTCTATCACTTAATGATACCCCAAGTGTTTTTGTTCCTAGATCAAGTCCTAAATATCTCATTATTTATTTAAATAATTTCTAAGTAAAACCTCAATTATTTGAGTACGTTCTAACTTACAAATTTTCTTTCTTGATTCTCTGTATGATGAGATATAACCTGGATCACCGCTTATTAAATATCCTACTATTTGGTTTATTGGATTATATCCTTTTTCTTCTAGGGCTTCATAAACATCTTTAATTGTTTGATCTACTAAAACATTGTCTATTTCAGATACATCAAATAAAAATGTAGTATTTGAATCCATAACATTCACCTCTTTCATATACATGTATTATATCATATATTTAAGTAAAATTCTATTAAAAGAAAAAGAACTTTAGTTCTTTTAATGTTCTTTTTAATCTTTTTTTGAATAATTTCACATTTCATACATTATTTTCACTTAAGTCAAATTTGTTTATATTCTTTTTTTAACTAATTTATTAACTTTTTCAGTTGCTGCTTCTTGTGACTCTAGAATCATTGTTTGAAAATACTCCATTTGTAATTCATAAAAATAACCTCCTCTATTTGCAGCACTTTTAGGAATAATAATTTTATGAGTTTGTTCAAACTCATCCACATCTTTATATGGAATAATAATTGAGTCATTATATTTAGATTCTAAATTTTTATATATAACATAATCTGCATCAGAACTTAATCTATTAATAGGAATATCACTTGAACCATGAATAATATCTGTCTCAACCGAATTTTTATATGTTCCCATATATACATATATTTCATCAGAAGGAGTTATATTTATTTCACCTAACGCTATTGATATTAAATTCTTATCTGTAAATCTATCAAAGCCGCTATTTCTACCAGTTGTTTTATCTTTATATATTGATATTAATTGTAGATATCTTTTTACTTCTTCTGTTTCTTTTAATTTTTCTATTTCATCTTCTATTTTAATAACTTCTAATCTTTTTTTCTGTAATTCATTTACTTTTTCTTTTAATTTTAAATATTCTTCTTTTGTCATTTAATCCCTCCTTAAATTACATCTACATTATACTTTAAACATGTAGTTATTTCAACATTGTATTTTATTTTTTTAGTTACATAGTAATCAATCAATAATATTTTTATGAACTATTCCATCTTGTGAAAAATTAAATGTATCAATTTATATAACATATTTTGAATAATTATCTTCAGCAAACTTGTAAGCATTAAATTTTCTTTCAATAACATCGGTTTTATTAACCATCCATGTTGTTATTGCATTAATTTTCATTTATCAATTTTGTATTCCATAAAATACAAAATTACTATTTTTGATATTTTTGTATTCCATAAAATACAAAATTACTGTTTTTGATATTTTCGTATAGTAAATAAAAAAACACATTTTGTGTTTTTTATTCTTTATATTCAAGCTCAAAATCAAGTATTCTAACAGTATCTCCTTCTTGTATACCCATTTTTTGTAAATCTTCATCTACACCCATTCTTCTAAGTTTTTTAGCAAATCTTCTTGCTCCTTCATCAGTAAACTTAGTCATTCTAAGAAGTTTTTCGATTTCATCTCCACTAACTACATAAACATCATTATCTTTATAAATTCTATATGGTTTTTCTTCTTTAAATTTATATAAAACATATTTTTCAAATTGTTCATTTTCATATAATGGTTCATCTTTAATGTTATCAAGTTCATCCGCTATTTTTACTAAAACTTTATCAATGCCTTCACCTGTTAAAGCACTTATTTCGAATACTTCTTTATTTACTTTTTTCTTAAATTCTTTTAAATTTTCTTTAGCACTTTCCATATCCATTTTATTTGCGATTATTACTTCAGGTTTATCTAATAATTTTTTATCAAAATCTCCAAGTTCTTTTCTAATTGTAATATAATCTTCATATGGATCTCTACCTTCATACGCACTCATATCAATAATATGCGCAATTACTTTTGTTCTTGATGCATGACGTAAGAATTTATCTCCAAGACCTTCACCTAGTGAAGCACCTTTTATTAAACCTGGTAAATCAGCCGCAACAAATACTCTGTTATCAATAGTTTTAACAACACCTAAATTAGGTGATAAAGTTGTAAAATGATATTCTGCTATTTTTGGTTTTGCTTTTGATATTTTACTTATAAGTGTACTTTTACCAACACTTGGCATACCAACAAATCCAACATCTGCAAGTAATTTTAATTCTACTTTTAACCTTCTTTCTTCACCTGGTTCACCATTTTCAGAAAAGTTAGGTGCAGGATTTGCAGGAGTTGCAAATGCAGTATTGCCTCTTCCACCTCTTCCACCTTTAGCAACTACAACTTCATCATTTTCATGAGTTAAATCTGCTAAAATAAGTCCTGTATCTAAATCAGTTACAGTTGTTCCTTGTGGTACTTTAATAATAATATTTTCTGCATTTTTACCATTCATATTTTTACCAAGGCCATTTGATCCTTTGTGACCTTTAATATGTTTATTATATCTTAAATCAAGTAATGTTCTAAGTCCCATATCTACTTTGAATATTATATCAGCGCCTTTTCCTCCATTACCACCAAAAGGTCCACCCATTGGAATATATTTTTCTCTTCTAAAAGCAGTACAACCATCTCCACCATTACCTGCTTTAACCTCAATTATAACCTCATCAACAAACATGTTACCATATCCTTTCTATTAATTTTTAAAGTATGCATCAACATAAAATATTGGTCTATGTTCTTTATAATATTGTTTTTCAAAATCAGTCATGACATTTTCTATTTTTCTTTCATCATTATGTAAATCTAAACTAACCTTTTCAAATGTATACCAGTAATTACTAAAACTTTCTAAGGCAGAAGAAAATAATATTTTATTATCTGTCTTTAAGATTATGTGCTTATTTTTCTTAAATATTCTATCATATAATCTTAAATAGCTTTCATCTGAAAATCTTTTTTTCGCATCTTGTTTTTTTGGCCATGGCTCTGAAAATGTTAAATAAATTGTATCTATTTCTTTACCAAAATAATTAATAATATTTCTAGCATCTGCACATATTATTCTAAGATTGCTTATATTTTGATTTTTTATATTATTAATCGCAGTTGCTGTTTGAGAACTATCTAGTTCTAGCCCTATATAATTAATATTAGGATGTTTTTTAGCCATTTCAATTATAAAACTTCCTCTTCCCATACCTAATTCTAAGCATATTGGATTATTATTAGAAAATACATCTTTCCATTTTCCTTTATAACTTTCAGGATTTTTAACTAAATATGAACTACTATCTATAATCTTATTTGCATTTTTAACAACATTATAACGCATAAACTTCACCTCTAAAGAAGATTTTACCATAAATTCACTAAAAAAACTAGTAAAAAAAATGATGATTACTTTTGATCATCATTTGGTTTTATTAATGATTTTGTTTTGCACTTTTGTTCCATATCATATATTGCATTATCTACTGAAGCAATATTATGCATTCTATTTACAATTTCGGTGAAAGCGTTGTCAAATTGTTCATGCGCTATTTTGGCATAATCCTTTAATTTATCTTTTAACTCTTGGTTCATCTCTTTAGAATATAACAATTTAAATTCATCATCAACCTTTATATAGTTTATTTCATCTATACGTAATCCAATTTTTCTATACTTTTGTAATTTTTCTTGAAAAATCTTGATCCTTTCCGATTTATCACCACAATCATGTAACAAATAATATGGATTAAGCACAAAAGGAATACCTGTTGATACTTCTATAAAAGTTTCTTCGTCGATTTTCTTAAATAAGAATGGGTACATTTGATTATCATTAACTGAATCATGACTATAAGTATATGATGTTTTTTCGGAATAATATGGAATAATGTAAGTAATAGTTGTAATAACTCCAAAATATTCACCAACTTTTGGGTCTTCTTCATAAAAATTTAATTTTTCATACGCTTCACTAACTTCTCTTTTTTTCATAAAAACCTCCCTGAAATCTTTATAACATATTATAACACATTATATCGATATTTCAATAAAAATTCTCATATATATTAAATAACTCAAATTCATAACTTTTCATAATAATATGTACTTACAAAAAAATATCACCTAAAATGATATTTTTTATAAAAACTTAAATTTTATATACCTCATCCTTCATCAATTGTTCTTTGTTTCATAAAAAGCCTCCTTAAAATCATTATAGCATACTTTAATTATATTCCAATAAAATAGTTTACATACATTGAATGTATCTAATTTATAATTTTTTTCATAATAATATGTACTTACAAAAAAATATCACCCTAAGATGATATTATTTTTCTTCATAAACACTAACTTGTTTTTTATCTCTACCTTTACGTTCGAATTTAACATATCCAGCAACTTTAGCATATAATGTATGATCAACACCCATTCCTACATTGTGACCTGGATAAATTTTAGTTCCTCTTTGACGGTAAATAATTGATCCACCACTAACAAATTCACCATCTGCTGCTTTAGCGCCTAATCTTCTACCAGCACTATCACGACCATTGTGAGTTGAACCTTGTGCTTTAACGTGGGCAAATCTTTGTATATCTAAAACCATTTTTAACATAGTTTACCTCCTTATTATTTTTATATTATCTTTATAACTTTTTTCAAGTTCTTCTAAAAGTTCTATCATATTATTAATAAGTTTATTAGTAATATCATCGTCTTTTAGTTTTTCAATTAAAATTCTATTATTTAAATCTTCATAATAAATAGACTCTGGATCAAATTCTATAATAGCATTTATTGTTGTTATTACTATTGAACTAACTGATGCACAAACGATATCTTTTCCGTAATCATCATAATTAGCATGTCCTTTTATTTCTATTTTATTATTTTCTATTTCAACTTTTATCATTTTATACCTAACTATTTAATTGATTTAATAACAATTTTAGTATATGGTTGTCTATGACCTTGAGTTTTATGGTAATTTTTCTTAGCATTGTATTTGAAAATTACAACTTTCTTTTGTTTACCTTGTTTAACAATTTCACCAACAACCTTAGCGTTTTCAACATATGGCATACCAACTTTACCATCTAACATTAATACTTTGTCAAATGTTACAGTATCTCCAGCTTCACCAGTTACTTTTTCAACATAAATTTCAGTTCCTTCAGTAACAGTATATTGTTTTCCACCAGTTTCAATTATTGCTTTCATATTAGTACCTCCTTCTTTAATATTCTAAGACTCGCCCTTTAAGGTGCTTAATTTAAGCTTACTTAAACCTTATTAGTGCGGTTGTAGAGCCAAGAGGCTTTACAAACAATAGAATTTTAACACAAAACACA
>URBY01000043.1 GCA_900546245.1 uncultured Mycoplasmatota bacterium
TATAATATTATAATAACATTTATATCCTTTATTTTCAATTATTATAAAGAAAAAAAGGTTATCTTTTAAGATAACCTTTACACATTATTATTCGATTTCTTCAATTTTCATAAAGTTTGTAGTCTTTTTACCTGTATTAGGGAAACCACCAGCAATAACAATTTTGTCTCCACTATTTAATTCTACAAATTTCTTAGCTTGAGTAACACCATCATTAATTACTTCATCTGTTGAATTATATTCATTAACTACAACTGGATATACACCATAACTAAGTGCTAATGTTCTAGCAACTTTTCTAGTTGGTACAGTTGCAAGTATAGGAGCATTTGGTCTTAAATTACTTATTGCTCTTGCACTATGACCTGACATAGTAGCTGCAACTATTACTTTTGATCCTAATTCATTCGCTGCATTAACAACACTACTTGCAATAATTTCAGTTTTATTTGCTGCTACATAAGAATACTTATTATCATATCTATAATAACTTTCAACATTTTCACAAATTTGTTTCATATTTTGAATAGTTTCTACTGGATATTCACCCATAGTAGTTTCATCACTAGTCATAATAGCATCACAACCTGAAAGTACAGCATTAGCAACATCTGTTACTTCAGCATTAGTTGGTCTAATACTATGTTTCATACTACTCATCATTTGAGTTGCCATAATAACTCTTTTACCTTTAGCTCTACATTTACTAATCATCATTTGTTGATATAATGGTAAATTTTCAACACCAGTTTCAATTCCAAGATCTCCTCTTGCAATCATAACAAGATCAGTTGCATCTATAATTTCATCTAAATTATCCATCGCATATTGAGTTTCAACTTTAGAAATTAGTAACATATCTTCTCTACCATATTCCTTACATAATTTTCTTACATCTTCAATATCCTCTGCACAATTAACAAATGAAAGTGCTAAATAATCGCCATTATGTTCACAAGCATATTTAATATCTTCTTTATCAATATCACTAACAAATGGTACATCTAATTTTATACCTGGAATACATACTCCACGTCTACTTTTAATTTTTCCACCATTCATTATACGACATGTTACTTTATCTTTTGAAGCTTCTTCTACAACTAATTTATAAAAACCATCATCAACTAAAATACTCATGCCTTTTTTTAAATCTTTTAAAATTCCTTTATAATTAAATGAAATTCTTTCTTTTGTTCCAAGAACATCTTCTTCAACTATATCAATAGTTTCTCCTTCAACTAAATCAATATAATCTCCATCAAATGTACAAGTTCTAAGATCTGGTCCTTTTGTATCAAATAAGATAGCAATATTAGTACCAAGTTCTTCATTAGCTCTTGCAACTAGTTCTTCATCTATTCTTCTTTCTTCCATAGTAGCATGTGAAAAATTAATTCTTGCTACATTCATTCCAGCATCTACAAGTCCTTTAAAATTTTCCCATTTTTGTGTAGAAGGACCTATACTACATATTATTTTTGTTTTTTTCATTATTTACTACTCTCCTTTTCGCATTAGTATTATACACCTAAAACACTATTTATGTAAACATTTTTACTTATATTTTTATCTTCATTTAACGTTAATTTATACTTTTTTGGAATATTATCAATATTTGGTTTTTCTTCATCTAATTTAAGCATTTTTTTAATATCTTTTAACTCTTGTAATGTAAATACATTTAATCCAAAAGCACATATGAATAAATTTTTTTTATCTCTAAAAATTTGTTCTACAAGTTTAATATCTACAAATACCGCAACTAAAATAATAAATTTCATTTCATTACTCTTGATTATTCTAGAAATTAATTCATTTTTTAAAGAAACTGGCATTATATCTTTAAATTCACATAAATATTTATACATATAATAAACACTATTCATTTGTGATAATGATTTTCCAACACTAGATACCATTTCTTTATTTTTTACTATTTTATCTTTTAATAATTCAGAAACATTAAATAATATTTCAGGATTATTAGTTTTTTCTGATAAATCAATAATTAACTTAATATGTTCATCTGTTAAATAATCATATAATTTACTAATCACATATATTATGTTATCCTTATTTAATGTTTTAAATACAATTTTTATGATAGAAGTTATATTTCCTTCTGATAAAATTGTTATAGAATTTTCTAAAAGAGTTTCTATTATTTTATGTTTTAATGTTCTATCATAAGAAAATAATATATTATTTATATCATTATTTGATAAATTATTTTTTAAATAAATAATTGCATTTCTTATATTAAATTCATCATCAAGTTTACATATTTCTTCAAGTAATAATGATTTACTACTATCATTAACATTATAAGTTAACATTTGATTCATATAATATCCGCTTTCACTTTTAGAAATAACACTTGCTATAAAATTAATTTTACTATCTAAATAATCATGATATTCTTTTGTTACTCTAAACAAAAGTGAATAATTATTATCTTTGCTAATTTTTTCTATAATTCTATCAATATTGTCTTTAAGTACATTAAAGAATTCTTTTATGTACATAAAAACATAATCTTCATCATTAAACTCATATATCTTATCAAATATATAATTTACTTCACTTTCATTTAATTTATTTTTTAAAGAAACAGAAAAATTATATATTACTTTTTCATTACAATTTTGAAGTAACGAATTAATTAATTTCTCTCTTTGATTAGTATTTAACCATGTAATAGTTAAAAAATAAAAATTAAATTCACTATACTTTCTAAAATTTATTAATATATCAATAACTTTATCTTTTTCACTATCTGATAAATCATTATTATTAACATAATTTAAAAGTTCATTATAATTTAATTCACTTATACTTTTTTTCAAAATAACCACCCAAATTCATTATATCACTAAAAATAAAAAACCAAAGTATTTTTCTTTAGTTTTCTACATATTTATCACTTAAAGTCATATTAATTTTTGTAACTTTTCCATTAGAATCTAACTCAACAGAATAATTATTTACATAACCATTACCTTCCAAATTATATTCAATATTTAAAATTTTTGCAAGATTAATCGCATCTTTTCTAGAATAACCCACCATGTTTGGAATACCAATATTATTCGAATTAGTTATTATAAATACTCTTCCATTTACAATAGTTCCAGATAATGGATATTGATTAATTACTTTCGTTCCATCTCCAATTACTTCATATTTTACTCCTGCTAAAGAAAGCGTATTTTTTACATTATCAACATTATTATTTAAGAAATTAGGCATTGTATATGAAGATACAGAATTTGAATTAATTTTAGTTATATTATAATATGTTTCAACATCTTGTACTATTGATTTAATCATATCTGGCATTGTATTTACACTTGCTTTATCTAAATAAATATAAAATATATATTTAGGGTTATCTTTAGGATACATTCCCTCAAATGATTTTATATAACTACCCTTTGTATATGAACTATTTCCTGCATTTACATATTCAGCAGTACCTGTTTTACCAATAATATCATATCCATCTAGATGATAACTAGTACCAGTTCCTTCACCATTAACAACATTATACATTAAATCTTTCATCTTATTAACTGTTTCAGTGTTTGCAACTTTAGTACCTTTTTTTGCCTTATTTCTATAAATAGTTTTACCAGTATTTGAATCAACTATTTTTTCTACTATTGTTGGATTTAATAAATATCCATTGTTAGATATCGAAGTAAGTGCTTTTATATGCTGAATAGGAGTTGTAGTTATACCTTGACCAAATCCAGCTGTCGCAACTTCTATATCATATTTAAATGAAATTTTACCTGTAACTTCACTTGGAAGTTCAATACCTGTTTTAGAACCAAATCCAAGTTTTTTAAAATATGCTAAAAGATCATCCCTTGTTATATATTTTTGTACTAAATTAGCAATACCTATATTTGATGACTTTAAATAACCATAATCATAGGATACTTCACCCCATCCATAGTTATTCCAATCTTTAATTGTATATTCACCTATTTTCATAGTACCTGACATATATGTATCATCACCCTTATATGTACCTTTTTCTAATGCACACATATAGGTATAAGTTTTCATTGTTGAACCTGGTTCAAATGCAGTTGAAACAAGTGGATCCATATAGTTCTTAATATTTTTTATATTAGGATCAAAGCTTGGTCTACTTGCTGAACCTAATACTTTACCTGTTTTAGCATCCGCAACTATTATTCCACCTGATGCTGCTTTTGATGATTCAAAATATGAATTTAGAGCTCTTTCTACTATCATTTGAACATTACTATCTATTGTAAGATATATATCCATTCCATCTATTTTATCTATTCTAATCTCAGGACTACCACTACTATCTATTAATTTATATCCGTTGGCATCAGTTTGATATTCAAGTGATCCATTAGTACCTGTTAATTTATCATTATAATATTGTTCTATTCCCATTTCTCCAACCATTTCACCATTTTCATTAGTTGTAACATAACCGAGTGTATATGATGCAAAATCAAGATTTGGATAATATCTTTTATTAGTACTAATAAAATCTATTCCTGGTAATTTTAATTTTTCTATCTGTTCCTTTTGAATTTGAGATAGTCCTTTACCGCCTGGTCCAAGTTCTACTTGATAAAGTCCTTTTTGATTTAAAAGTTCATATATTCTATCAACACTCATATTAATTATAGGTGATAATTTTTCAGCAGTCATTTTTTTATCAACTACATGCTTTGCAGTTCTTGAATTTTTACTTCTACTTTTATCTAAATAAGCAATTATATTATATGAATCTACTGTTTGGGCAAGTATTTCGCCATTTGAATCATATATAGATCCCCTTGTTGCATATAATGTTTCTTTCTTTGTATTTCTATTTTTAGCAAATTCAGATAAATTAATTCCATCTATAGTAGTTGCTAAATTAAGATATATTAATCTTGCAATTATAATAAAAAATAAAAAGAAGAAGGAAATGAATATAACAATTTGTACTTTATTCACTCTTTTCCTTCTTCTCATTTTTACACGTCCTTTACTGATTGTTTATTATTACAATGTTATTATTATTATACGCTAAACCCTCATTATTTGCAACTGCTTGTATATTTTCTAAAGATGCTAGTTCATTTATTTTCATAGATAAACTTTGATTAGTTTTTTCCTGTTTTGTAACCTGTTTATTAAGTTTTTCAACTTCAATATTAATAGATGATAAAGTTATTTTTGCAAAAAAGCTTACTACCCATAAACAAAGCAAGAAAACAGAACCTACAGTTATATATTTTTTTTGAATGCTTTGCATTTTCATTACACTTTTCTTTTTATTCTTTTTCATATTATCATCCCTTTTACATTTTTTCTGCTACTCTAAGTATTGAACTTCTTGATCTATTATTATCAGCAAGTTCTTTTTTACTTGGTTTTATTTTTGTAATTAATTTTAACTCTGGTCTATATTCTAAAGGAATATCTTTATCAGGTAATCCCTTAAATACACTATCAATTTCACTTTTTTCTTTAAATATTTTTTTACATATTCTATCTTCAAGAGAATGAAATGTAATAACACATATTCTTCCACCAGGATTAAGCATATCAATTGCATCATTTAATGCTTTTGTAAATACATCTAATTCTTTATTTACTTCAATTCTTATTGCTTGAAATACTTTTCTTGCTGGATGATGTGTTCTTCTATATTTTTCTGGAACACTTTCTCTTATTATTTCAGTAAGTTCTAATGTAGTTTCTATTTTTTTATTTTCTCTTTCTCTTACTATAGCACTTGCAATAGATCTAGAATATTTTTCTTCACCATAATTAAAAAATATTTTTTCTAATTCTTCTTTTGAATAATCATTAACTACATCATATGCACTAAAACTTTGATCTGTATCCATTCTCATATCAAGCTTAGCATCTTTATGAAAGCTAAATCCTCTTTCAGCTTCATCTAATTGTACACTTGATACTCCTAAATCAAATAAAACGCCATCTACTTTTTCGATACCTCTTTTATTTAATTCAGATTTTATAAATGCGAAATTACTTTTTATAATCTCGTAATTACCACTTATTTGATCAAGAATCTTTTTACTATAATTGATAGCTTCCCCATCTTGATCAAAGGCGAATAGTTTTCCCTTTTTTATTCTTTTTAATATTTCTTTACTGTGACCTGCAAAACCTAAAGTACAATCAACATATATTCCATCTTCTTTAATATTTAAATTTTCTATTGATTCATTTAATAATACACTAACATGCACTGAACAAATTCTCCGCTATATCACTAAAGTTTTCAATATTATTATTAAAGAAGTTATTAAATTTGTCTTCTGACCATATTTCAAGTCTATCATTAACACCTAGTATTACACATTCTTTTGTTATTCCTGCATAACTAGAAAGTGTATTTACTATGTTGACTCTACCATTTTTATCAAGTTCACACTCTGTCGCACCAGATAAGAACATTCTCATAAATGTACGGGCATCTTTACTTGTGAAAGGAAGTTCCTTTAATTTTTCAATAATTTTATTCCATTCTTCCATAGAATAAACGAATAAACATTCTTCTATTCCTCTAGTTATTACGAACTTTTCACCCAGTTCATATCTAAACTTAGATGGAATTATTAATCTTCCTTTTTCATCAATATTATGATGATACTCACCCATAAACATAGGCATCCCCCACATCTAACCACTTTGTCCCACTGGTTACCATTATTATACTATTTAGATATAAATTTGTCTACTTATACTAAAAAAAAATACAAAAAAAAGAATAGTTGACACTATTCTTTACATTAAAATTTATAATTATAAACTTCTTCTATTTCTTAAAAATTCTGGTATATCATATATATCATCATCTGATGAATCATCATCGTCATCAATCATATCAATAACTTGTGTGCTCATTGTATTTGGTGTATTTGTAAGAGGTTCTCCTACTTTATCAAATCCAGTTGCTACTACAGTTACTACTATATCTTCATCAAGAGCTTCATTAATAACAGCACCAAATATAGTATTAATATCAGTTCCAGCAGCTTCTCTTACTACTTGTACTGCATCTTCAACTTCAAATAAACTTAAGTTTTTACCACCAGTTATATTAATAATAGCATCAGTTGCGCCTCTAATATCTTTTTCAAGTAGTGGACTACTTACTGATTGCTTAGCTGCTTCAACAGCTCTATTTGGACCAGTTGCACATCCTATACCAATAAGTGCATCTCCTTTATTTTCCATAACTGTTTTAACATCCGCAAAATCTAGGTTTACAAGACCAGTTACCGCAATTAAATCAGATACAGATTGAACACCTAATCTAAGTACATTATCAACTTCTTTAAATGCATCAAGCATTGGAGTTGATTTATCAATTATATCTCTTAATCTATCATTAGGTATTACTATTAAAGTATCAACATGTTCTCTTAAAGCTTCAAGTCCAGCTTTGGCATGTTCACTTCTTTTTCTTCCTTCAAATGAGAATGGTTTAGTAACAATACCTACTGTTAATGCACCAAGTTCTTGTGCAATTTCAGCAATTATTGGAGCAGCTCCTGTACCAGTTCCTCCTCCCATACCACATGTTACAAATACCATATCAGCACCTTTTAATACTTCAACTATGCTATCTTTAGATTCAAGTGCTGCTTCTCTACCTACATCTGGATCAGCACCAGCACCAAGTCCTGTTGAACCAAGTTGAATTTTAGTTTGTGCTTTTGAACTATTTAATACTTGTAAATCAGTATTTGCTACTATAAAATCTACACCTTGAAGGCCCTGTTCTATCATTCGATTAACTGCATTGTTTCCTGCACCGCCAACACCTATTACCTTTATCTTTGCTAATTGATCAATTTCTAACATAAATTAGTCCTCCTTATTATCAAATAAATAACCAAATAATTTGCCAAATACTGATGTATTACCATTATTTATATTATTTCTCTTATTTTCAACTAAATCAAAATATTTATCATCATCAAACATAGTATAATCTTTTCCTCTTATATTAAGTTTATCGATAAAATATCTTATCATACCAATTGCTTCAGAATAACTATTATCACGAGCACCTATTGTATTAATTGATTTTATAATTACATTTTCACCAATAACCTCTTTACACAATATTTCAAAACCCGGCATATTAACTATTCCACCTGAAACTATTATATAACTTATTTCCTTTTTTGTTAAGTCATTTAAGCTTTTTTTTGCATTTTCTAGCATTTCTTTTAACCTAGAATTAACTATTTCACTAATTTCATATTGATTAATCTTTGTTTTAATTCCTGGCTTGTTAGTTATTTCATAAATATCTGATGTACTTGCAAATTCCTTATGAGCTAGTGCAAAAGTTTCCTTAATTCTTTTTGCTTGATTATTACTTATATTATAAATATAAGATATATCTTTATCTATAGAGTTTGAACCTTTTTTTATAACATTAGAATTGAACATTATACCATTTTTAAATACTGCTACTTCTGTTTTATCAGATCCTATATCTATAACACCACATACACCATTTGAAATTTCTTTATTTTTAAATTCATAATAATCACCAATTATACCAAATAATATATCAATTACTTCTATATTTAATTCTTGTAGAATTGAAATAACTATATAAATATTTTTCTTTGGTACTGTCATACACATTGATGTTACATAAAGTTTATCAGCTCTTATTCCTCTAGGATTTAATAAATCTTTTTTTTCATCATCTACATTATATTTAATTGGTTGAATAGTTACAAGTTCTCTTGATTTTGGTATTTTATTGTAAATAGAACCTTGAAGTGCATTAACCATATCATTTCCTGTTACTACTTTATTTTCATTAGTAATAGTTGTACTTCCTTCATTTACCATATATTCAGAATCATACATAGGAACATTTATTATAGCTTTATCTATATTAACACCAAGAGATGAATTAATATCCTTAAGTGCTTCATTTATAGATATTTTTGCTCTTTCTTTATCTATAATAATACCATTTTCAATACCAGATGAACTCTTCTTTATAGATGCTAGAACATTTAACCTATTTTGAAAATATTCACAGACAACTATTTTTATAGAATCAGATCCAATATCGATTGATGAAAATATCTTTTTCATAACTACTCTCCTCTATAATACTTACATTATACTATAATTTTCAAAAAAAAAAAAGAGCTTTTACAAATGTTATAAAATAAAAGAAGACTATTTCTAGTCCTCTCTACTATCAACTTAAATCTTTAGATTAATTTGTTTTCTTTTGCATTAAATATAAAGATGTAATTATTGATAATAATGTAATTATTATTAATATGTAATTT
>URBY01000044.1 GCA_900546245.1 uncultured Mycoplasmatota bacterium
TATAATATTATAATAACATTTATATCCTTTATTTTCAATTATTATAAAGAAAAAAGGTTATCTTTTTGATAACCTTTACACATTATTTTCTTTTTTCTTTTCATTATTCTTTGTTTTCTTTAATGTTTCTACTTCTATAGTATCTGATAAGGTATCTATTGCTTCAGGAGTCTCTTTTTTATTTTTCTTTTTAAATATTTTTTTGAGTATCTCTTTTTTACAAACAAAATATCCTAAAACGATACCTAATGTAAATGTTAAAATCATACTAACAGAAAACATTATCCATTCACGAGAACTTGTTTCATCCGGACAAGTCTGAACAACTTTTTTCTCTTGTTTTTCTCTTGTTACAGAAAGTACATAAGTTTCTTTATTTTCATTGTCTTCACTAGTTACAACAACATTTATTGTATTTCTTCCAACCTTTAAAGTAGTATTACCTTCCATATCTATTGTAGCATTTGGATTTTCTGCTTCCGCTAAAACATTAATTTTTTTTGTTTTATATGGAACAGTAATTGTATATTTTTTTATGTCTGAATTAAAATCAAACTTAACACCATCAATTTCAAGTTTCTTTAACTTAGCATTTGCTTTTACAAGTTCTTCTTCAGTTGGTGTTAATTTAAGTGTAACTTTTACAATATAATTTTTTACTGTACTTCCATCTTCTGCAGTTACTGCAATTTTAATATCATTTTCACCCTTAACTAAGTTCTTATAGTTATCTGATATCATAATTTTAGCATTTGCATCACTTGTAACTGCATTAACTGTTAATTCTGTTATATCAGTTATTGTTGTTGTATACTCAAATGTATTTTTATCAAACTTAGGACTTAGTGTTGTATTTGGTATTTTAAGTGAACTTAGTGTTGCATCATTACTAAGTGATACAACTTTAACCATCGAACTTGTATTAGTTGCATTTACTTGATTACCTGATATAAGTACTACATTAGAACTATCAATAGTTAAATTACAATCCCCTGCTTTTGAATTATTTTTTACTCCAAATACAAATGCAGCGAGTGTAGCATTAGAACTAATAGTTCCAGCACTTGCTTTCTTTGAAATAATTAATGGATTACTTGCAGCATTAATATCAGATACATCACTACTAGATGATTTATACTCTAATTTTGATGAATCATAAGTTAAATTAATTGTATATCCTTGAAGAGAATCAACTCCTACATCTGATGCTTTTACATATACAGTTACTTCGCTTCCTGGTTTAACTGTATCAGCTGATTTTTCTACTTTAAATGTTAATGCATTTACTTTTATTGGTAAAATCATTATTAAAAATGCTAAAACAAAAGTAAATTTTAAAAACCCTTTTTTCATTCTTTTTCCCTCTTTCTATATTAATGATTTTCTTTTATAAATACCAACACCAGGTAATACATAAAGTTTAATTTTTGCCTTTTTGGTAATTTTTATAAAACATAAACCATTTACTATAACATCAAATCCTGGTTCTACTTCAAGAGAAAACTCTTGTAAGTCTTTACCCCTCTCATTTGTCATAGTATTTATTCTACTAACTATTATATCATTAGAAATATAAAATGTAAAACTATTTCTTTCACCATTTACATATTCTATGCGTAAATACTTGTCAACAAGTAAAGTTGTTCCTTCATTTATTTGATATGTTATTGGTCTTATTTCACTATTTGGCATTATTCTTTTTAATTCTTTCGCACTCACAAAATTAGATATATTATCTTTTTCTATAAAACCAGGAGTATCTGTTAAAGTTAGTTCATCATCTATTTTAATTTCATTAATATTAATTGTTGTTGAAGGTAATATACTAGTAGTTATTTCAAAATCATTATTTGAGTAACTTTTTATAAATTTATTAATTAAAGTACTCTTACCAGCATTTGTATTTCCACATATAAAAACATTATCACTAGTTTTATTTTTATATATTTTCTCTCTTAATACATCTAAATTATAATTTGTCTTACTACTTATTAGTACTATATCTATTATATTTTTATTCAAATTAAGTTCTTTTAATCTTGATTTAATTTTATCTTCTTTAACACTCTTTGGAATTATATCAAATTTAGTAATAACTAAAATTATTTTATTATTAATGTATTTATTAATAAGTTCTACTGATTTATTTAAATTAAAAATATCTACTAAAAATAAAACTAAGTCATTTGTATTATTAATACTTTTATATATATCAATATATTCTTCACCATTTGTTACAACTTCTTTATATTCACCATAATTAATTAATTTAAAACATCTTTCACAATATTTTGCATCTATATATTTTTTTTCATTTATGTAGCCTATTTCATTTTTATTTTCATATTGCATAATAGCGCCACAACCTAAACATTTTTTACTCATAATATTTTCCTTTTACTAAATATTTTTTTCTTTCATATCTTTTTAATACAAAAAATTCAAAAAATCTCCAAAATTTTGTATAAATAGGTTCTTTATTATTTATTCTATCTATAAAAATAACATATAATCCATTTCTTTTTGCTCCAATTACATCAGTCATTATTTGATCACCAATAAATACACATTTATCTTTATCATACATATTTAATACTTTTTTATAGCCTTTTTTTAATGGTTTCATACTTTCTGAGAATGCTTTAACATTTAATTCTTTTTCAAAAGGTTCAAGTCTATTACTAGGTGAATTTGAAAATATAAAAACTTCAAACCCCATTTTCTTTAATTTATCAAATAATATTTTATTTTCTTTTGTTGGTTTATTTTGTAAATAACTAATAATTGTATTATCTAAATCAAAAAATAAATATTTTTTACCCATCTTTTTTAATTTTTCATAATTAATTTCATATATGTTTTTTTTATACATATCTGGAATAATTCTTTTCACATTTATCACCTTTTAAGAATTATACTTATATAAAGTAATAAAATCAATACCTTTCTTCAATTATCTTATCATATTCTTTTTTAGTAATTAAACCAATAACATATTTATTATTAATAAATTTTTCATTAACCATCTTTGTTCTATTTATATATGTTATTCCTACAATATAAAATGGTATAAAGAATATTACTAATGTAATTATAAATGGTAAATCAGTATTAAAGAATGATAATATTTGAGTTAATCCATAATTATATATTGTATGTACAATTGTAGGAAGTAATATTGCATTAAATAACTTAAACATTCTAAGGCTCTTTTTTCTTGTAAACTTTTCAGTTCCTACATAATATCCCATAACTGTACCACATATTAAATGAAGTGGAATTGTAGTTATACCTCTAATTAAAGCTAGATTAATCATCGATGATAGATTTGTTTCATTTAATACGTATAATACTGATTCAAAAGCACCAAATGATAATGCGATTAGTGATGAATATACAAATCCATCATAAATATCATCAAAATTACTATTTCTTTGAATACAGAAGTAAAGCACAATAATTTTAGCTGTTTCTTCTACAAACGCAAATATAAGTACCTTAATAAAATTATATGATTCTCCATTTAAAAAATTTAATTTTGGTAATATTAATTGTCCTACAATTAATGAAACCGCTATTGTAAATATACCTGATAAAAGTGCAAGCACAATCATATAATTTGGTTCTTTACTTTCTCTATCTGAATATAAAATTGCTACTATAAATATTATAGAACTAAGTATTGATATAAAAATAGCAAATAAATAACTAAGTGTTCCCATTTTATTCCTCCTATTTTATTCTTTTTTACTATATATAGTATATCAGTTTTTTTAAAGAAAAAAAAGTTACTTGAATGTAACTTTACATTATTTAGCATTATTCATTGCTTTCATCATTTGATTAATTTGTTTTTGAGTTGGTGTTCTCCCCATTTGACTCATCATAATTTTTATCATTTGTTCATTTATTGGTGGGTTCTTCTTTAAATATTTTTCCATATATTTTCTGCAAACAAAAAATCCAATTACAGCACCAACAATTAAACCTATTACTATTAATAATATATCTTGTAACATTTATTATTCCTCCTTAATTAATATTATAATAAATAAAATAATATTATACAAGTGTTTTTAATTTAATTTCATTAATCCAAAAATAATCTTTATTTTGAAAATCAATAACAAAAACACTTTCTTTAGAATCATATATATCCTTTATAAATGAATTAATATTTTTGTTAGATTTTATTTTTAAAAATGTATTATTTATTGTTAGTCTACTTATTTCCTTATCATTTTCAATAGTATGAACATTATCACTTTTAGTATAAAATATATCATCTCTATGTTTAAGCATAATATAATTATTAAATATTTTTTTATTTATTGGTATTGTAATTTTTTCAAATAACCTAAATTTATTAATTAAATCTTGATCATTTGAACTATATATTTCATTAAACATTTTAAATAATATATTAGATTTATCATTATAAAAAGTTTGAAACATATTATTAATTTTAAATATATAAAAGGTACGCATATATTATCACCATCAATATTATAAAATTAATTTTTTAAATAATTTGTCAAAAAAAGAACTAAATCAAAGATTTAATTCTTTCAACCATAGAATCAAGATCTACTTTACAATATTTTAACAATTCATCTTTTGATGCACTCTTTCCAAATTCATTTACAGTTAATAAATAATCTGTACTTATTACAAATTTTTCCCATCCAAGAGAACTTTCATATTCTATTACAAATATTTTAGCAGTTACTGGGAATAAATCACTTTTATATGCATCTGTTTGTTCTAAAAATTTTTCCATACATGGCATACTTACAACTCTAACACCAAGTCCTTCAGATTTTAATCTTTCTTTTATTGAATTTGCAACTTGAACTTCTGCTCCTGTTGCGATTAAAACAATATCAATATTACCATCTGGATCTGATTCTATATATCCACCTTTTGAAACAGATAACATATTTGTTCCATTTTGTGGTTTTACCTCTGTTTTTGCAAGTGATATAACAGCTGGCTTTTTATCTTTAATTATGCATTGCCAAGAGCCTATTATTTCCTTTATATCAGCAGGTCTATATACATAAAGATTGGGCATTGCTCTTAAGGATGCTAATTGTTCAACAGGTTGATGAGTTGGTCCATCAAATGAATTTGTTATTGAATCATGTGTAAATATATAAGTCACAGGTAAATTCATAAAAGCACTCATTCTAATTGATGGTTTCATATAATCTGAAAATGCCATAAATGTTGATGCAAATGGTAAAAATCCTGATAATGCAAGTCCATTACTAATTGCTCCGCAAGCATTTTCTCTAACACCATATAATATATTTTTACCTTTAAAATTACTATATGAAATATCTTCTTTTCCATTTAAATAAGCAAGTGTACTAGATGACGTATCTGCATTACCACCTACAAAATTCCATATACTATTTGAAATAATATTCATAACTTTAGAATTGCTTTCTCTTAATGTTTCTTTTTGTTCATAGTTAATATCAAAGTCAACTTTAGTTAAATCAAAGTTAATACTATTATATATTAACGATTCAAATTCAAGAACTTCATTACTATTCATTTCTTTTTTATATTCACTATAAATTTTATCCCATTCATCGTTTAAACTAGTACCTCTATTAACAACCTGATTTCTAATATTTTCAGCAGGTTCTTTAAGTAAGGTAAATGGAAGTCCTTCTACTCCTAATCCTCTTTTTATTTGTTCATAATCATCTTTAGTAAGTTCTCCTGAATAAATACTAGAACTTCCCTCTAATTTAGATCCTTCTCCTATTACTGTATTAACAATAATTATACTTGGCATATTTTGATTTTTTTTAGCTTTTATTATTGCTTTATTTATTTCAGTTATTGAAGTTCCTTTTTTTACATATAATACTTGCCATCCTGCTGATGCAAATCTTGAAGATACACTTTCTGTGAATGTTTTATTCGTATTTGAATCCCTAGTAGATTTATTTGAATCGTATAAAACTATTAATTTTCCTAGTTTTAAATTACCTGCGAATGAAGCTGCTTCATAAGAAATACCTTCCATTAAATCTCCATCTGAAACTAATGCATAAGTATAATAATCAATTAATTTTTTAGTTTTCTTATCAAATTTATTTTTTGGTTTTTTATTAAATTTTTCTGAAAGTATCTTTTCAGCAAGTGCCATACCAACTATTGTTCCAAATCCCTCTCCTAAACATCCAGTGCTTGCATCTACTCCCATAGTTGTTATTTCAGGATATGATGGAGTTTTACTATTTAATTTTCCATAATTTTTTAAGTCATCTATACTAAATTGATATCCACTTAAGAAAAGCATTGCATAAAGAAGTGCTGAACCACCTCCTGCACTCATCACAAATCTATCCCTATTTATCCAATTATAATTAGATGGATTCACTCTTAATTGTTTTGTATACAATGTATATAAAATAGGTGCTGCACTAAGTGTCATTCCAGGATGACCTGCTTTTGCATTTTGTATTATATCTAACGATAATCCTTTTAATACTGCTAGTGATTTATTATCCATATGTATCACCCAATCCCTTTACTATAATAATTATAGCAAAAAAAAAGGAAATAATAAATAGTATTAGAAAATAATTTCTTCCTTATTATTATTTTTTACTAAATTATTATCAACTTGATCTGCTCTTTCTATCATTAATATAAATCCTAATACTCCTACAATAATAACAATTAAATAACCTAAATATTTTTTCATACTATCCCTTCTTTCTGTAATCATCTTATCACGAACAGGTGTTCGTGTCAATAACATTTCGAACAATTGTTTGACATTTTACATTTTGTATGTTAAAATGAAATTGTTATAAGGAGAGATATAATGGAAAAGTTAACAAGTAAACAAAATAATGTATTAGATTATTTAAAACAATTCCTTGCAAAAAAAGGATATCCACCTACTGTAAGAGAAATATGTGCCGCACTTAATTTATCTTCACCAGCAACTGTTCATGCACATTTAAATACATTAGAAGAAAAAGGATATATTTCAAAAGGTAATTCAAAAAATAGAGCTATTGAATTACTTGTAAAAAATGAATATGAAGAAGCAGACAGTATGGATATTCCACTTTTAGGTAAAGTTGCTGCTGGTAACCCTATAGAAGCAATTGAAATGCCTGATGAATATTTTACTGTACCATCTTACTTAATCCCTGCAAAAAGAGAAGTATTTGCTCTTAGAGTAAATGGTGAATCAATGATTAATGCCGGTATTCATGATAATGATATAGTAATAATTCAAAGACAACAAACAGCAAACAATGGTGATATGGTAGTTGCTATGACTGATGATTATGGTGTTACATTAAAAACATTTTATAAAGAGAATGGATATTTCCGTCTTCAACCAGAAAACGATACAATGGCTCCAATAATATTAGACAGTGTTACAATAGTTGGAAAAGCAATTGGATTATATAGAAAAATATAAAAAGGAATTTTTATAAAATCCCCTTGATCTATATAAACGCTTGCTAAAGAAGCAGTAGCGTACAATAATTACAGGTTATTTAATAACCTGTTTTTCTTTTTCTACACTATTAATAGAATATTCAATAAAATTTAAAATATTCATTATTCAATAATAATATATTTATACTTCAAATATATGTATAGACTAATGTATTATACAAGTTCATATATTCTTACTATTATTCTATCATCCGAACAATATTCAATCACAAATCTATTTTCTCTTTTACAAATTAATATCCCCATTGTATTATTATTGCTTACTTCTTTAATATTTTTATCTATATAATTCATATATTTTTGTACTTGTGATATGTATTCTACTTTAAATTCTGTTATTTTTAATTCGACTACTACATAGCAATTATATTTTATATTAAAAAATAATAAATCTATATAGTGGTTTCTATCACCTATTTTAATTTTGTATTCACTACCAATAAAGCTAAACGAATTACCAAGTTCTTTCATAAATGATTCAATGTCTTCTAATATTAAATGATGTAATGCTTTTTCAGTAATTATTTCTATATTATTCTTATTTCTAATTAATATAGGATTTAGTACTAAATCTTTTACTTCGACTCTAGATTCATCTATAAGTTTATTTTTTGTTTCTATAGGTAATCTTTCATATTCATTAGATTTAATTCTTTCTCTTAATTCTCTTTTGGATAAATTATTGTTTATTGCAATATTGATATAATATGTTAATTTATTAATATCTTTTATTGATAACAACTCAGAATAATGACTCCAAGTCAATTGTGTCGCCACTGGCGACACTTTTTCATCTTTAAACATATTATAAAATTGTTTCATTCTAAATAAAGTTCTTCTATTATATTTTTTACCAACTTCAACAACTAGCTTTTTAGAATATTCATCTATAATATTATCTCCATATTTGCCACCAGCTTCAGTTAGTAATTTACCTATTTCAAAATATGTTATAACTTTGTGTCTTTCTTTTGAATAATCTTTTATTTTCGAATATACTTCATCGTCAATTAATTTGTTTTTAATCTCATTATAATAATTCATATCTGCTCCTTCCTACGGACTACAAGTCTCAACCTGTAATTTATTATTTTTAATCTTAAACATAATACTCCCATCTTTATCTGTTCTATATATTTTAGATTCTTTCAAGTTTTCTAACACTTCTTTATTTGGATGACCATATCTGTTATTCTTGCCAACACTTATAACACTATATTTAGGATTTATTTCATCTATAAAATTTTTATCACTACTTGTTTTACTTCCATGATGACCAATTTTTAATACATCAATTTTTGAAACATTATATTTTTCTAATATATCTTTTTCTTTCTCTACTCCTGCATCTCCCATAAACATAAACTTATAACCATTTAACTTCGTATATATAACATTACTATTTTCATTTTCATTATCATATTCTTTTGTTTGTAAAAAATGGAGTTTATTATTATCAACATTTAATTCTTTAATATAGGAATAATACTTTATCTTCTTTTTGTCTAAGGCTTCTATTAATTCGTTTTCCAAATCATTATATGGGCCACAATTAAAGATTACTTTCTCTACTTTAAAGTTTTCTACTAAATTAATCGCTTCTCCCATATGATCATAATCACCATGAGTTAATATTAAATAATCTATTTTTTTTACTCCTGATGATCTAAAATAAGGTATCAATACATTTTTTGATATATTAAAATTTATATTACCACCTGTATCTATTAATATATTTTTATTTTTTATTCTAATTAAAGTAGAATCTCCCTGACC
>URBY01000045.1 GCA_900546245.1 uncultured Mycoplasmatota bacterium
TTGCATCTACTCTTTTATCTTTAATATTTACATTACCACTTAATAATTCTGTTTTTTTAATTTCTAATTTATCAATTTTTATTTTAAGAATAAATTCTAGTAATGCTTTTAATAAATCACTATTATTAGGGTTTAGAAATACTTCTTTAAATGCTCTATCATTTCTGCATGTGTAAAATTTTGCCATTTTCCCTCCTTTCGCTAGGATAAGAATACTTTTAAAATATCCTTTCACTTATTTTATTCTCCGTAAAGTACTACTTTTCCCCTAAAAAAGCATAAAAAAACTTAGTTTAATATAATAAACTAAGTATAGTACTAAAATCCACTTTAAGTAAAAATAATATAAGTGCCGCTACTGCAAGGTATGGACCAAAAGGAAGCATGTGCTCATCTTTTCTATATACATTTATTATTGATATAGGAAGAGCTAAGAATGATGCCATAAATATTACAACTATAGACAATTTCCATCCTAATATAAATGAAATATATGTCATCATCTTTATATCTCCACCACCCATTGATTCTTTTTTAAACATAAAGTTCCCAAGTAATCTTATTAGGTACATAATAATAAACATAATAAGTCCATCTAATAAAATAAATATAAATTCATAACCAAAGCTCATAAAACTAGTTATTACTTCATTCTTCCATAATATTAATAATTTAACAATAATAGTTATTATAGAGAAGAAAATTAATACTTCATCTGGTATAATCATATATTTTATATCACTAACCATTATAATTACCATAGAAGATACAAATAACAAGGCATATAATATATTTAAAATTTCTGGATAAACATCCTTGAAAGATAAATAACTTAGTACAAAAAGCACTCCTGTTATAAATTCAAATATAGGATAAAACACTGAAATTTTTTCTTTACAATGTTTACATTTACCACCTTGAAATATATATGAAAATATTGGTACTAATTCAAGTGCACCTAATTTATGATTACAATTGGTACAATGTGAAGGAGGAAATGCTAAAGACATATTATTTGGTAGTCTATATCCTACTACATTAAAGAATGATCCAAAGCATATTCCTAATATGAATAACATTATGCTGTAAACTACTATTTCCATATTTTCTCCTTCTATATAATATCTTGATACATACTAAACATTGGTATAATAACTGCAAGTAAAATACCACCAACTATAACAGCTAAGAATATGATCATTAATGGTTCTACTAAAGCTTTAATTCTTGCCATTGCATTAAAATGCTCTTCTTGATAATACTCTGCTACTTTTTCCATCATAAGACCTAATTGACCAGTTTTTTCACCTGTTACAATCATTTGATATGCTATATCTGGAAATGCCCAGTTATCATTAAACGCAGAAGACAAATTATCACCTTTTGATAATGATGTAACTGCATCAAATATTATACCTTTATATATTTCATTATCAGTAATTCTACCAAGAATATCCATACTATCAGTAATGAATATATTATTATTAATTAATGTTGCAAATGTTTTAGAAAACATTGTCATTTCATTATATATAATGATATCTCCTATTACAGGTAAATGCATAAGTAAATATTGAACACTTGATTTAAATTCAACACTCTTTTTAAATGCAAATATAAATCCAAATACCAAAACAAATATTACTAATATAATAATCAAATATTTTGATCTAATAAAGTTACTTAAATTTATAATAAATTTTGTTATTCCTGGTAAATCAGCCCCCAAACTATCATAAATACTAACAAATTGAGGTACAACTGAAACAATTATATAAGTAACTATAATAATAGCGAATACAAATACAAAGATTGGATACATCATTGCATTCATCATTTCTTTTCTAGATTTTTCAACAGATTTATAATACTCTGCTTGTTCATCTAGTACTTGTGAAAGATCACCTGTCATTTCTGCTGTTTTAACCATGTTAATTAATAATTTAGGAAATACATTTCCAGATCTAATCATTGCTTCAGATAAAGTTGCTCCCATAGATAATTCATATACTATAGATTTCCATACATCTTTTTCTGTTTTTGATTTTGCTTGTTTAGCAAGTATTTTCATTGCATCAACTATTGGAATACCTGCTTTTAAATATGTAGATAACTGTGTTAAATAAAAAACTAATATTGACTTTTTCATCGGTTTTGTAATTGAAATATCTTTTGTAAATATACTTTTACCAACTGCATTTATTTCATACACTTCATAACCTTCTGATAATAAATATGAGTGCACATCAAGTTTTGAATATCCTCTAAATCTACCTTTTTCTATTTTACCTTCAGGATTTTTACCAACATACTTAAATGTTATTTTTTCACTACTTCTATTAGCATCTGCAGAATTTACATCAAGTGCTAAAATCTGTCTTTTCTTCTCTAATTTTTGCTGTCTTATTCTACCAAAGAAATTTCTCTTTTTAAATTCTTCTAAAACACTTTTCTTTTCTTTTTTTGCTTCTTCTTTTTGTCTTAATTTTTCTCTTCTAATTTTTTCTTTTGCAATTCTATGTTCTTCTTTTTGTTCTGCTCTTGTAAGCTTTACATCTTTATGAACGATAGGCTCATTATTAATATCTTTAGCAAATTTAAGATTTGTTTTTTGTGTTTCGGACTGTTCTTTAATATACTCCTTTGCTCTTTCTCTTTCTTTTTGTAATTCTTCTTTTTTAGCTTTTTCTTTTTCTAAACGTTGTTTCTCTTTTTCTGGAGTTTCTCTAATCATCCATTTCATTATGTAATAAAATCCTAAATTTAGATATTTAAATAAATTAAATGGTAATAATACTATAAATAATAGTCCATCAGAAATCCACGATATAATTTTTGAAAATATCGATTCTTTTCCACTATTTTCATTAACTTTCTTGTTTATTTTTTTTCCCTTTTTCATAAGACCACCTATTATTCTATATATTCTATATTAGTATTATATCATAATATAAAATTTTTTTAAACAATTTTTTTATATTGTTCATATAATATACAAAAAGGAGGTATATTATAGTGTTTAATCCAAGTCAATTTTATATGCCTGCTAGAGCAGCTATGCCATTTGCCAAAAAAGCTATTAATTGGGCCGGACTACTTAGTAATACTCAAAAGACATTAAATATAGTAAATCAAGCAATCCCCATTGTTTATCAAGTAAAGCCAATGATAAATAATGCCAAAACAATGTTTAGAATAGCAAGTGAATTTACTAAATCAAATACAAATAATAAAATTAATACAAATAATGAAACTAAAGAAAGTAATACACAAACAAGTTATAATAATTATAATTACGATAATAATGGACCTAGTTTTTTTGTTTAAAAAAAGACAATTTAGTTGTCTTTTTCATTATCATTTATTTCTACTTCTTCTTTTATTATTTTCATAAGTCTCATATGATGTAACTTACTAACTAAGCTATTTTTTGGTAATTGTAATAATAAATTTTCATATTTTAGAAATTTTTTAGAATAATATTCATTAAATAATTCATCTTTATTTTCCATAAGTCTTGGACCAAAATATATTTGTTTATAATCGTATTTTTCTGTTCCTCTTTTAAATTCAATAACAGTATAAATTATATCTTTATCCATTACTAATTTCTCTCTTGTAATCTTAAACCCTAATTTAATTACAAATTTTCTTAATTTTACAACATCGGTATTAGATTGTACTATTATTTTTTCAATACTAGTCATTTTTTCTGAATTACTTAATATTTTAACAATATTATTATAACCCATTCCAGCAATTATAATAGTATTTACTTCACCATTATCAATAACATCAAGTCCATCACCTAATCTTAATTCAATAATTCCATCAAGAGAATGTTTTGTAATATTTTTTTTAGCTTGAGAGAGTGCACCCTCGTGAATATCAGATGCTATTACAACATCATTTTTTATATTTTCTTTAATATAGATATCAAGAAGTGCATGGTCGCAACCAATATCTATAATTTTGTCTTCTTTATCTATAAATTCAGATATAGTTTTTAATCTTTTAGAAATTCTCATATTAATCAATTAAATAATCCTTTAATTTTTTACTTCTTGATGGGTGACGTAATTTTCTAAGTGCTTTTGCTTCTATTTGTCTAATTCTTTCTCTTGTAACACCAAATATAGTTCCAACTTCTTCTAGTGTTCTACAAGTTCCATCTATTAAACCAAATCTAAGTTTTATAACCTGTTCTTCTCTTTCTGTTAAAGTTAATAATAATTCTGAAATTTCATCTTTAAGAACTTCATTAATTGCATATTCTTCAGGGCTTAAGCTATTTTCATCTTTAACAAAATCTCCCAAGTGTGAATCATCTTCTTCACCAATTGGGGTTTCAAGTGATAGTGGATCCAAAGATATTTTAATTATTTCTCTTACTTTATCTTCTGTTGTATTAAGTGCTTTAGCAAGTTCTTCTTCTGTTGGTTCTCTATCTAGTTCTAGAGTCATTTGTCTTTGAACTCTTTTTAATTTATTAATAGTTTCTACCATATGAACTGGTACTCTTATTGTTTTTGCTTGGTCAGCAATTGCTCTTGTTATTGCTTGACGAATCCACCATGTTGCATATGTTGAAAATCTATATCCTTTAGATGAATCAAATTTATCTACTGCTTTCATAAGTCCAATATTACCTTCTTGTATTAAATCTAAGAACGATAAATTTCTACCTACATATCTTTTAGCAATTGATACAACAAGTCTTAGGTTAGATTCAGCAAGTATTGCTTTTGCTTCTTCATCACCTTCATCTATTCTTTTTGATAATTCAAGTTCTTCATCAAGTGATAAAAGACTTATTTTACCTATCTCTTTTAGATACATTCTAACTGGATCATTAATACTTAAGTTTTTAGGTATTTCAATATCTTCTAAAAGTAAGTCAGCATCTCCATCGCCAGATTCTCCACCTTCATCTATCTCAGAATCTGCAACTACTTCTATGTTATTATCATTTAAAAAGTTATATAAATCATCCAATGATTCAGAGTCCATATCTAAGCCTTTTAAGGATGCTGCTAGTTCTTCAAATGTTAAGAATCCTTTCTCTTTCCCTTTTTTTAATAATTCTTCTTTTCTTTCTTCAAATGTTTTTATTTCATTCATCTTTATTACTCTCCTTCATTTTTAAATCTACTATTTTTTGCGCTATTTCTATTTTTTTTACACTATTTGATTCATTTTTTAACTCACTTGTAAGTTTTTTAATTTGATTATTATACAAACTTTCTTTAATTACGTCAAAATAATTATCAATATTATCATTTAATTCATCTTCTGTATACTTTAAATCTGATATATCAACTACTAAATTTATTAGTTCTTTTTTATCTTCCAAATATATTATAAAATCACTTAAGTTAAAACTATTAAACTTCTTATAAAAAAGTACTATTTCACTTGCAAGTTTTCTTTCTGTATCATTTGGTAAATATGATAAATTGTTAAAATAATAAAGTATCATATTATTATCATTTATCATTCTATACAAAATATACTTAGATGCTTTTTCATACTTATTTATTTTTATATTTTTTGGTTTATGAGTTATAATTAAATTTTTTTCTTTTTCTTTTAATTTTGATTTTATTAAATCATATGAAACATTAGTTGACTCTGATAATTTTTTTATTTCTATTTCTCTTACTATATCATCATCTATTTTTTCAAATTCTTTTATCATAACATTTATATAGTTAGATACTTCTTTACTATCATTAAAATCAATATTTTCTTTATAACTAGATAATTTATAATCATATACACTTTGTGCATGAGACAAATTATAAATCATTTTGTCTTTTCCTTTTGTAAGTATATATTCATCTGGATCTAAATTATCTTCTAGTCTTACTACCTTTATATTACTATCGTTTCCATTAGCAAGTTCAATAAATGCATTAGTTGCTTTTTCACCTGCTTTATCTCCATCAAACATAAGCGTTATATTAGGCGCTAGTTTTTGAATTAAATTAAGCTGGTGTTTTGTAACTGCTGTACCCATTGTCGCAACAACATTTACAATTCCAATAGTGCTTAATCTTATTACATCCATGAAACCTTCTACAACAATTATATTTTTTTCTTTTCTTGCTTCTTTTTTTGCAATATGGTAGTTATATAAAAGTTCACCCTTTTTAAATATTTCTGTTTCTTTTGTATTAATATATTTGCTTTCGCTTTTTTGATTATATATTCTACCTGAAAAACCTACTACATTTCCTTCTAAATCATAAAGTGGAAACATTATTCTATTTTTATAAATATCATATATATTATTTCCATTTTGAACAGCAACTCCAGATGATACTATATCATCATCTTTAAAACCTTTTGCTTTTAAAGCATTACATAACTCAGAATCAGAAAGCGAAAGCCCTATATTAAAGTTTTTAATAACATCTTCATCTATTTTTCTGTTTAGCAAATATTTTTTTGCATCTTTACCATAAACAGTATTTAAGTTGTTTTGATAAAACTTATAAGCAATATTATAAATATCATATAATGGTGACTTTTTAGTATTTTCTTTTTTACTTGTACCTATATCAATACTAACACCTATTTTATCCGCAACTATTTTTACTGCTTCATAAAATGAAACTTTTTCATATTCCATTACAAAATTAAATACATTACCAGCATTACCACAAACAAAGCATTTGTATACTCCTTTTTCAGGTGATACACTCATACTAGGATTATGATCATCATGAAATGGACATATTCCAAAATAATTTTTTCCTCTTTGTGTTAGAGGTACATAATCTCTAATAATATCTACTATATTTGCTTTTCTTTGTATGCTAAGTATTTCTTCATAAGAAATGTTAGCCATTTAATCACTCCAAACCACTCAATTATTATATTCTCCGTTTCTCCCTCAAATTCCCCTAAAAAATCAAAAAAATTTTAATTTTTTTGCATATTTTACACTTTTTTTACATATTTTTTTATAGAAAGGGCATAATATGAGCAAAAAAAGATTAAAAATTATTTCTACAATTTTAGTGATTTTATTTAGTTTTTTATTCCATAGTATCTATGATAAATTTCCAAATTTTATTACTTCCCTATTCTTTCCAGTAAATGAATCAATATGGGAACATATGAAAATAGTATATTTAAGTTATGTTGCAGCTTATATAATTGAACTTATTATTATTCATAAAACTAACATGCACAGTTTTAATCAAAAAGCATCTATAGTAATAAGTATTTTATTTAATATTGTAATTTATTTAGCATTCTATATACCAGTATATAATATTTTTGGATTTAATGAATTTGTTACTATTTCCTCTTATATAATCAGTATTATTATTACAGAAATAGTATCATATAAAGTAATTACAAGTAATAAAAATTATAGTTTTTTTAATAAATATTCTTATCTTATACTATTTATAATAGAACTTATATTTATATATTTAACTTATTTTCCATTAAAATTAGATATTTTTGTTGATAAACTAAATAAAAAAATAGGAATTAGTAATTTATACTAGTTCCTATTTTTATTATTCAAACATATCTATTTTATATGTATTATTTACTTTTTTAAATATTATATATAATGGATAAGAATCACTATCTATTTCATTACTTTGTCCATCTAAAGTAACACCATTTATGATTTGTCCTGTTGCAACTACAGTATCATCACTTTCTGATACAACTGTAAGTGGTCTTTTACCAGAATCAGTTACATTAAATATACTTCCTAGTAATACACTTTCAATATTTGATATATTACTTTCTAAATAATTAATTCCTTTATCCGTAAAGTATTTACTAGCAGAATCCTTATTTACTGTATATACTACATTATTCTTTTCAAAACTTGATTTTAAAATACTATTACTTGGATCATTAAAATCAGTCATTTTTTGATATGCTTCCTTGTATACTTTAGTAATTTCATCTAATACTTTTGTTTCATCAGTCTTTTTATCTTCTTCTTTTACAGTATTATCTTTCTTAACTGTATTATTATTTTTAGTTGTCTCTTCCGTATTATTTTTAAATAAGTTCATGTTAGTATTATTTGATGTATATTGTCCAACTATAAACATAATAACACTTATTAATAATACTAATAATATTACTACTAAAACCTTTAAACCATTTTTTTCTTTTTTTACCGCATTTTCTTGTTCCATATAAATTCCTCCTATTTTTCTTTATTATATCATTTATTACTAACAAAAAGAAAACAAAAAAAGACTATTTTTACATAGCCTTTACATTATTAATTACAAGTGTAATATACTTTTTTTCTAAATGCAGCACTTAATCCTGTTCCCGTACATGCACCACCATTTCCATTATCTAATTCTCCTGAACTAGGTGATCTATATT
>URBY01000046.1 GCA_900546245.1 uncultured Mycoplasmatota bacterium
TCTTTATTTACCTCCATTATATACCTATCATATTAAGTATACCCCCCCCCGGAAGTGTTTTGTCAAGAATTTTTTATAATAAAAAAACATATATTTAATTAGGAAGTGATGTAATGTTTTTAAGTATTTTAGCATCTGCCTTAAAAGGGATGTTTTGCTTTACAGGAAGTTATTCAAATAACGTATTTCCAGATCCATTATCTAGTGAAGAAGAAGAATATTATATTAAAAAATATTTAGACACTAAAGATAAAGATGCCAGAAACACTTTGATAGAACATAATTTAAGGTTAGTTGCCCATGTTGTAAAAAAGTATGAACAATCAAGAAAAGATACTGATGACTTAATAAGTATTGGTATAATTGGTTTAATAAAAGGTATAGATACATTTTCATATAAACATGGTACTAAACTTGCTACATATTGTGCAAGATGTATAAATAACGAAATTTTAATGTATTTTAGAAATGATAAGAAAAATAGTAAAAATATAAGTATTGATGAAAAAGTTGGTTTTGATAAAGATGGTAATGAAATTACATTTATGGAAATATTGAAAACGCCAAAACCAGACTTTGCTGAAGATATTCATATTCAAGATAATATAAATTTGCTTATTAAATATATAGAAGTATTATCAAATAGAGAAAAAACAATAATATATAAAAGATATGGCCTTAACAATAATGAAGAATTAACACAAAAAGAAATAGCTAAAGAATTAGGCATATCAAGAAGTTACGTTTCAAGAATTGAAAAAAGAGCTTTAACTAAGCTCTTAAGAGAATTTATTAGAAATAATCAATATACTAAATAAAGTTTTTCTCATACTTTGAAAGTATTCTTTGCTTTGCTTTTTCAGTTCTAGCAGTATTTGCTAGTTCTTTTTTTGGCCCTTTTGAATTTGTATCAGAAACAATACTTACAATATCATTATCTTTTAAAACATAATCACCTGATACTAAATTATCATTTACAAATGCACATCTAAAATTATCTCCAAGTTTATCAGATATTTTATATGCATAGTCAATAACCGTTGATCCATTTGGTAATTCTATTCCATCACCTTTATTTGAACACACATAAATACTTTTTTCAAGAAGTTCTCTTTTAACACATTCAGCAAATTCTTTATTATCACCAAATATTTCATCCAAATCTTCTAATGTTTTATAAAATTGGTATTTTTCTCTTATTGCCTTTTGCATTTTATCTCTTGCTTTTTCACCATTTTTATCAAAATATGCTGCTATACCAAAAGAAGCTACATCATCCATATCATACGTTCTAATTTGAGCTTGCACTAAAAGATCATTTGGTCCAAAAACATTTGTATGAAGTGATTGATACATATTTGATTTTGGAGTACATATATAATCTTTAAATCTATTGTGAACTGGATGATAAAGTTCATGTACATATCTTAATGATCTATAACAATCATCTATATTTTTTACCATAATTTTAAGTACTTGAAGATCATGAATATCAGTTAATTTATTACCTTTTTTCATTCTCTCATATATTCCATATATATTTTTAAATCTAATTTTAATACTATTTACTATATCAGCTTTTGTAAGTGTTCCATTTATATTAGTTTTCATTTGTTCTAATATTTTTAAATTAGAATCTATAAGTGCATTTCTTACTTGTTCAAATTCTTTATATTGTTCTCTATCTATATAATAAAATGATTTATCCTCTAGTTCATGCATTATTCTATATGCACCTAGTCTATATGCTAAAGGAACATAAACTTCCATTGTTTCTAATGAATTTTCTTTCTGTTTTAATGGTCTCATACTGTCCATTGTTCTCATATTATGTGTTCTATCAGCAAGTTTTATCATTATTATTCTAACATCTTTTGTTATACTCATTAAAATTTTTCTAAGATTTGCATTTTTTTCTTCTTCTTTTGTTTCAAAATTAAGTTTACTTATTCTTGTAACACCATCTACTAATGTTGCTACTTCTTTATTAAATTCTTTTTCTATTTTTTCAAGTGTTATATTAGTATCTTCTACAGTATCATGAAGAAGTGCTGCACATAATGTATCTGTATCAACTTTTAAATCTGTTAATATAAGTGCAACCCAAATTGGATGAATTATATATGGTTCACCTGTTTTCCTTTTTTGCCCATCATGTGCTTCATAAGCCATTTCATACGCTTTTTTTACCATTTTTAACCCTTCGGGATTATATTCCGAAACTACTCTAAACAATTTAGATGCAAGTTCTTTATCATTCATATACTTCACCACACTTCACGAGTTTTATTAAGTACTAAATAAAATTGTTAAAAAAATTTTAACACCTGTAATATTAAAAGTCAAGAAAAAAGTATCACTTTTTTTGTGATACTTTAAGCAGTTAAAGATTTAATTTTTATATCTTTTTTTGCTTCTTTTTCTCTTTGCGCTAATTCTCTTTTTAATTGGTCATATTTTACATATTCTTTATCAGTTAATCCTCTTGATAATTTTTTTGTTTTCATATATAAAATATATCCTTTTAATTCATCTATACTACTCATAATTAACATCTCCTTCTTTTTGGCAACGATTAAGATAATACCATATCAAATAATAATTGTCAATTTATTCGACATATTTAGACAAAAAAAGTTATCTAAATTATATTATTCAATGAATAAGAAAAAAATTACACTATTGTGCAATTTTTTCAACGTCTAATTTAACATCTATTCCATTTAAGTTAAAACTTTCACTTAAATCTTCTTTTTTAACTATATCAACAGATAAAGTTTCTTTCTTTATATAGTCAGTAAATTCACTTATTATAGATTCAATATCACCATCATAATATAATGTAATTCTATCTGCCACATCAAAATCTTTAACTTTTCTTAAATTTTGTACTTTTGATACAAGTTCACGAACAATACCTTCATTTATTAAGTCTTCTGTTAAAGTAGTATTTAATATTATAAAGTTATTATTTTCTTTAGCAGCATCAAATCCTTCTTTTGATTCGATTCTTATATCAACCATTTCTTTTGTTATTTCGATGTTTTCACCATTAAATGCAGCAATAATAGTATTTCCATTTTGAAGTTTATTTACGTCTTCATCATTTAAAGTACTAAGCATTTTAGCATAATTATTTATTTCTTTACCAAACATTTTACCACATACTTTAAAATTAGGCTTTATAGTAAAGTTCATATATTTACTTAAATCATTTTCAAACACTACATTTTTAACATTTAATTCTTCTTTAATAAGATCAGTTAAGTCACCAATTAATTCTTTATTTTTTCCATCTATAATTATTTCACTTATTGGTTGACGAACCTTTATTTTAACTTCTTCTCTTGCATTTCTACCAAGTGAAATAAGGTCACGAACAAGATCCATTTTTTCTTCTATAGCTTCATTTATCATATTATCATCACATACTGGATAATCTTCTAAATGTACTGATTCTTTTCCTGTTAGTTTAATAAATAATTCTTCAGTAATAAATGGAATAATTGGCGCAAGTAACTTACATACTCCAGTTAATACTTCATAAGTTGTTTTATATACTGCCTTTTTAGAATCATTAAGTTCTGAGCCCCAGAATCTTCTTCTATTACGTCTTATATACCAGTTAGATAAATCTTCATTTAAGAAAGTAAATACATATTTTGTTACTTTATTTAAATCATATTCATCAAATGCCTCTGTCATATTTTTAACAAGCTTATTATATTTAGATAGTAACCATTTATCTATTTCTTCTCTTTTTTCATATGGTACAGTAAACTTTCTTGGATCTACATTATCAGTATTTGCATACATTTCAAAGAATGTATATGTATTTTTAAGTGTTCCAAGTATTTTAGAGTTTACATCTTTAACTCCTTCTTCATCAAATCTAAGTGGTGTCCATACTGGTGATGCATTAAGCATATAAAATCTTACTGCATCTGCACCAAACTTAGACATTTCTTCTTCTGGATCAATAATATTACCTACTGATTTACTCATCTTTTTACCATGTTCATCAAGCATCATATCATTTACAACAACATTTTTATAACTTGATACACCTGATACTAAAGTAGATATACAAATAAGTGAATTAAACCATCCTCTTGTTTGATCTACTCCTTCCGCGATGAAATCTGCTGGGAACTGACTTTCAAATAATTCTTTATTTTCAAATGGATAATGATATTGTGCATATGGCATAGCACCTGAATCAAACCAAACATCCATAACATCTGTTACCCTATTCATTGTTTTACCACATTTATCACATTTAATATGAACATTATCTATATATGGTCTATGAAGTTCCATAGATTCTATATCTATGTTATCTACTGCTTTTTCTTTTAATTCTTTTATTGAACCAATACAAGTTACATTAGAGCAATCACAAGTCCAAAGAGGCATTGGACAACCCCAATATCTATTTCTTGAAATTCCCCAATCTACCATACCTTCTAGCCAATTAGCAAATCTTTTTTCACCAACATAAGCAGGATGCCAAGATACCTTTTTATTTGCTTCTATTATTTCTTTTTGTCTTTTTGTCGTTTCTATATACCATGCTGGTTTTGCATAATAAATAAGTGGTTTTTTACATCTCCAACAATGTGGGTAATCATGTGTTAATTTTATTTTCTTAAATAATTTATCGTTTGCCTTTAAGTATTTGATTATTTCTATTTCAAGATCACTATCAGTTACAACTGTTCCTTCCCATGGACCAATCTTATACTTACCATCTTTATCAACTGATTGAACAAATGCAACCCCATTTTCTTTTGCTACTCTAGAGTCATCTTCACCATAAGCTGGAGCAATGTGTACAATTCCAGTACCATCAGCATCTGTAACATATGTATCTGCTAAAATAACAAATGCTTTACCTTCTACTTTAGCAAATGGAAGTAATTGTTCATAAGAAAGTCCTTCCAAATCTTTACCAGTAAGTTCTTCTAATACCTTAAAGTCATCACCTAATACTTTTTCAGCAAGTGATTTACCAACTATAAATTTGTATCCCATTGATTCAACTTTTAAATACTCATAATTTGGATTAACACATAAAGCAACGTTATCTATAAGTGTCCATGGTGTTGTTGTCCAAACAAGTACATAAGTATCTTCATCTTTTAATTTAAATGGTACTATCACAGTATTAACTGATACATTTTTATATCCTTGTGATACTTCATTAGCAGAAAGTTCAGTACCACATCTTGGACAATATGGAAGTACTTTATTTCCATGATAAATTAATCCTTGGTCAAATATATTTTTTATAAGCCACCATTCTGATTCAATAAATTCATTACTACATGTAATATATGGATTTTCCATATCTATAAATTGACCCATTTGATCAGTTACTTTTTTAACTATATCAATATTAGTTGCTGTTTCTTTATTACATTCCTTACAGAAATTTTCAATACCAAATTTTTCAATATCTGCTTTTGACTTAAATCCTAGTTTCTTTTCAACATTTACTTCTATTGGAAGTCCATGAGTATCAAGTCCTATTTTTCTAAGTACTCTATTTCCCTTCATAGTTCTATATTTACAAATAGAATCTTTTATAGTTTTAGCAAATACATGATGAATACCAGGTTTAGCATTCGCATATATTGGTCCATCATAGAATACAAAGTTCTTACAATTTTTTCTGTTTTCTATTGTTTTATTTAATATGTCTTCACTTTTCCATTTTTTTAATATTTTACTTTCCATTTCTTCATTAGATACTTTATCTAAACTTTCAAATATTTTCATAAATCTATCCTCCTATAATTACATAACCATAATATACTATAAATATTAATAACATGATTAATCCTTCGCCTTTATCTAGTTTTCTTTTCTTAAATGTTAACAAGAATAAAAGTATTGCCGCTCCTATCATTGTAAACATATCAATATAATTAAATGTTCCGACATTAATATTTCCTATTAATGCACATGGAAGTCCAATAACAATTCCTATATTAAAGATATTACTACCAATAATATTTCCAATTGCTATATCATTTTCATGTTTTCTAGCAGCTTGCACACTTGTTACTAACTCTGGAAGACTTGTTCCAAATGCAACAATTGTAAGTGATATCATTTTTTCTGATACATTAAGTGCTTTTGCTATAGCACTTGCATTATCAACTACTAAGTTACTACCAGCTACTATTCCAACAAGTCCTATTAATACAAATAATAATGACTTTCCTATTTTGTATGGTGCTTCTTCATTTTCTTCTTTATTATTTTTAGCAATAGATGCTAAATAATAAATAAATACTATAAAGAAAAGCAAAATAACAAAACCATCTGTCCTAGTTATTACATTTGTAATATTTTTATCAAATATATTATCAAATGACAAAACTGTCAATAACACTGAAAATAATATCGTAAGTGGTATTTCTTTTTTTACAGTATTATCTTTAACTACCATAGATGAAAATAATGATGATATACCTAGTATTAATAATATATTTAATATATTACTACCTACTACGTTACCTAATACTATATCTGAACTACCTGAAAGTAGTGCTTTAATAGATACAGCAAGCTCTGGTGCACTTGTTCCAAATGCTACTATGGTAAGTCCTATTACCATTTTTGATACTTTTAAGTTTAGTGCTGTACTACTTGCACCATCAACAAATATGTCCGCACCTTTTATTAAAAGTACAAATCCTACTATTAAAAGTAGTATACTTATTATCATTTTTATCCCTCCAATATATAAAAAAGCCTATGATGTAAGGACGATAAATCGCGGTACCACCTTACTTCATAGACTTACTATGCTCTTTCTTCATTTAACGCATGAGTTTTACGTTTTACCCTAAATATCAGGTAAAAATATCAAGAGTGATCTAATATTTAAATTTATTAATGTCTCTCACCAATTAACATTTTCTCTTTAAATAAACTTTTAAATATCCGTCTCTATCATCTATTCTATATCATCGATTACTTCAATATCATCAACTAATTTTAATTGTTCTTCTAAATTAATCTTAAGTTTTCTTTTAAACATAATAATATTTTTTCTTAAAAGAGATGCCTGATATTCTATCTTTTCAGATCTCACAAGAGCATCATTAATTATTATGCTTGCATTTTTCTTAGCCTCTTCCAACATTAAATCTCGCTCTTGTTTAGCAACCCTTCTAATGTGTTCTCCAGTATTTTCAGCCATAACAATTGCTTTATTTAAAGTAGCCTCTAATTCATCAAACTTTTGTGCTTTTTTAATTAGTTCATCACTAGTTTTTGCATTTTTTATTTGACTTTTCAAAAGTAATATTTCTTCATTTTTTTGTCTATTTGACTCAATTAGTTTTTCAACTTGATTTATTACCTCGTCTAAGAAGCTATTTACTTCTTCTGGATTATAGCCATGAAGTGTTCTACTAAATTTTTCCAAGTTATCACCTCTTAAAGCTATGTGCATTATATTAACACTTTATTTTTATTTTGTAAACCTTTATAGTTCCATATTATCATTTTTTGTTTTTCTAAGTCTGTCTTCTTCTTCACTCATTTTTCCTTGTACATTAATATTCTTTGGTGTACATAAGAATATTCCAGGTCCAAGTTTTTGTAAATCTCCACCAATCGCATATAATGTTCCACTTAAAAAATCTACTATTCTTTTAGCCTGTTCTTGTGTTACTCTTTTTAAATTAACAACTACAGTATTTCTCTTTTTTAAATGATCTGCAATTTGTTGACTTTCTGAGTATGCTCTTGGTTCTAAAAGAATCATTTTATTTCCTTCGCTATTTGAATCTTTATATGCTTCATCTATACCTAGTGAATAGTATTCATCTTCACTTATTTCTGATCCAACGTTTTCTTTTCCAAAAATTTTATCAAACATTCCCATAATTTATTCCTCCATATTATTTAACTATAGTTAATTTTACCATAAAAATAAATAAATTTAAATATGTTTTTGTTATATTTTTTTAAAATTAAGTAAAGAAAAAAGATATTGACAATAATATCTTTAGAATTATTTTTCATTTTTAAGTTTATTAATTTCTTCTATAGATAGACCTGTTGCTTTTGATATATCTTCTACAGGCATATTCATAGATAATAAATTTTTAGCGATATTTACTTTTTCAGAAGATATGCCTTGTTCTATGCCTTTAGATATTCCTTTATTTAATCCGTGCTCTTCTGCATATTCTATTTCTGCTATTCTTTTTTCTTCTTCTCTTTCTTTTTCATCATATAATAATGATAATGCTTCATC
>URBY01000047.1 GCA_900546245.1 uncultured Mycoplasmatota bacterium
CGACCACCGAGATCTACACTCTTTCCCTACACGACGCTCTTCCGATCTAAAAAGCACTAGTGCTCTAGCTCATTATTTAGAAAATAAATATAATCGTGATTTTAATTATTTTCTAAATTTAATTCAAGCAATATTGTCAGAAGCATTTAATGAAAAGTATTCATCGTATAATTATTCTGATGATGCACGTTCGATTGATGTTAATTGGTGGAAAAATTTTATGTACGTTTATAGAAAAACTACAGATTTAAATTTTGAAAATTTAAATATAATTAATGTTGGAGTTGGAAGTGGTAATGAGGCTATAACTTTGTTTTCAAATTGTAATAATATAACTTTTGTAGACATAGCAAAAAATGGCTTACAAATAATAAAAGCAAAAATTCCACAATCTATTATTCATGTATCACCAGCTGAAAAATTATCATCAATAATTAGTGATAGGTATGACTTATATGTATCATTAAGAACATTTAATTCTTCTTTCTTTAGTACTAAAGATGCTCTTAAAGAAGCATATAGAGTTATTAAAAATAATGGAATACTAATTATTTCGGTAGCAAATGGATTTTTATGTTCTGAATCAAAAAAAATACTTCCCGGATTGATAATTCCTGGGACAGAATTCGTTGATATATATCGTGGCTTTTCTTTAGTAAAAATATTATATAAAGAGTTAATTGATGTCGGGTTCAATGACATTAGAATTTACTCATCTAATTCTGAATTATATCTAACCGCAAAAGTTTATAAATAACAAAAAAATATGTTATACTATTTATATGAGGAGTAGATTTATGAAAAAGAAAATTACATTTGGTGAAAAAGTTTTACAATTTGATAATGATTTATCTAAAATAAAAATAGAATTACCAGAAGGATTCAAAATAATTAATCCTTTTAATGGCTCAAATAAAACTCAAATTAATGAAATAACTAAAAAGTTTTATAATATGTATTATAATGATAATAATTCTAGAAGATTAATTATAGGTAGCTCACCTGCTAGAAGAGGAACAGCAGTTACCGGAATTCCATATGAAGATGCTGAGCATTTACAAAATACAACCGGCATATATATAGATGATTTTTATATAAATAAATCGTCATCTAACTTTTTATATGATGTTATAGAAAAGTATGGTGGTAGTGAAAAATTTTATTCAAAATTTTATATGAATTTTGTATGTCCACTTGGAATAGTTAGAATCAATTCAAAAGGTAATGAAGTAAATTGTAATTACTATGAGAGTAAAAAAGTTCAAAAACTACTATATCCATTTATGTTAGAATCCATAAAAAAACAAATAGATTTTGGATTAGATACTTCTGTAGCATATTGTATTGGTAGTGGTGAAAATTATGCATTTTTAACTAAATTAAATGAAGAACACCATTTATTTAAAAAAATTATACCATTAGAACATCCAAGATTTATAATGCAATATAATTCAAGACGAAAAGATGAATTTATAAAAAAATATCTTGATGCATTCAATATATAAAAAAGGAGATGAGGTTTTATGAAAACAAATAAGAAAATATTGGTTCATTTTGATACAAATGAAACTAAAGTGTATGAACTAAAAGATGGTTCTATTAGTCTTTTACACGAAGAACAAATTTATTTTAATGAAACATTAGTGCATGATGAAATGTTTAAAAAGTTTGATAGATTTTTTGAAAAAATGGTTGATATAGTTGGTGAAATATCAAATAAAACAGTAAGATTGTATGCTACTGGAATTTTTGAGGAACTTTCAAAAGAAGAACAAATGCAACTAATTATTCATGTTTTTGTAAATTCAAATTTATATCTAAATATTTTGGATAAAGAATTAGAAAGATTTTATATAGAAAAAAGTAAAAAAATAGGCGACTCTGAAAATGTTATTAATGGAATTATAAATCAAGAATTTAGAAAAGTTGTTATATGTGGAAGTTTCCAACAAAATATGAAAGAAATAAGTGAACTGATTGATAAATTCAATGAACATGGCATTGAAGTATTGAGCCCTTGGACAAAAAATGTTGTTCCAGAAACATTAGGTACGGATTTTATTTTATTAGAAGGGCAAGAATTAACAAATGATAGAGATGCTTGGAGACATAAATATGACCACATGAATAAATTCAAAAAAGCCGATGCCATCATAGTATGTAATCCAAATGGAATAGTAGGAAAAGGAACAATGTTTGAATTTGGATTTATGATTGCACATTATAAGCGAATTATATTTACCGAAGAACCTACAAATATATCAATAGTGTTTCCATATGAAGTAGGTATAAATTTTTAATCACATATAGTATAATTTTTTAACTTAAGAATATAAATTCTTAAGTTTTTTCATATTTACGAGTATTTTTAATAAAATTAAATGGGAGGTATATATGAAAAAAATATTAAAAGAATTAAAATTAATAATCAATAAAGATTTATATCAAAAAGGTAAAATAACATTTGAAGAGTTTAAATTGGCAAACGAAAAAATAATGAAAGAACAAGAAAATGAATATTGTAAAAACTAGAAGTGAATTATTACTTGGTAAAACCATTTTTGATATGAATTTAAATGTTGGTTATTATGCAAGAGTATCTACCGATAAAGATGATCAATTAAATAGTTTAGAAAATCAATCTAATTATTTTAAAGAAATGATAAATGAAAATAAGAATTGGAATTTAGTTGGAGAATACATAGATGAAGGTATAAGTGGAACTAGTATAAAAAATAGAGATAATTTTTTAAGAATGATAGAAGATTCTAAAACTGGGAAACTTGATTTAATAGTTACAAAAGAAATATCTAGATTTTCTAGGAATGTAATAGATAGTATAAAATATACAGAAGAACTACTTAATAATGGAACAGTTGTATTTTTTATAAGTGATAATATTAATACTATATATCCAGATAGTGAATTTAGGTTAACCTTGATGTCATCTCTTGCTCAAGATGAAGTAAGAAAACTATCAGAAAGAGTTAAATTTGGAATTAAAAGAATGATTAAAGATGGAAAAGTTATTGGCGGTAATTTAACAGGTTATTACAGAAAAGATGGGAAAATGATTGTTAATGAAGAAGAAAGGACAATTATTGAAACATTATTTAATTTATATGTAACTGGAAAATATTCATTTGAAAAAATAGCTGATATCTTATATAAGAAAGGATATAAAAATAAAAACGGAAAAGTCTATTCTGGGACAACTTTAAAAAAATTTCTAACTAACCCTAGATATAAGGGATATTATACAGCTAATTTAACAAAAGTAGAAAGTTATAAAACTCATAAAAAGATTAAGGTGCCAAAAGAAGAACATATAATTTATAAAACAGATTTAATTGAACCAATAGTATCTGAAGAGTTATGGGATAAAGCAAATTTAATTTATGAAAAAAAACATAAAGCAAGAAACACTCATATTACAACTAATCAAAAGGTAATAGATGAATCAAAATATACATTTAAACTAATCTGTAATGAGCATAACGAAATATTTGTTAGATGCGCTGGGTCAAATAGAAGAAGTAATCCTACTTGGGTATGTAAAAGATATAAGAATGAAGGAGTACTTACTTGTGAATCTCCAATTATTAGAGAGAAAAAACTAGATGAATTAATGGAAAATATAATAAATAATCATATGAAAGAATATGTAAGAGATGTTACTAATGAAATGATTAAACTTTATAATGAAATTTTAATTATATCAAATAATAAATTAAAAATAGATTTAGAAAATAAATTAAAAGAATTGATAAGTCATAAAGATAAATTGATTAATTTAAATCTATCTAAAATTATTTCCGATGATGATCTAAAAAATAAACTAAAAAAGAATGAATTAGAGATAAGTAAAATAAATAATGAGTTAAAAAATATAAAAGAAGATATTGATATACCATCAAATATTAATGATATAGAAAAAGAAATAAAAAATATTTTAAATGTTAAATATAATTTAAATGTTTTTATTAACTTATTGTTAGATAAAATTATTGTTACAAAGTTAGATAATAGATATAAAATGAATCTCAAAATATATTTTAAAGATGGAAATATAAAAGAAGTTTTATTTGAAAATTAAATATTATGTCGAATTTATTTTTTTAGCCAGAAATCCCGCTCCCGAGAACCCAGGATTTGTTGCATTAGGACAAAGACTAGGTAAAGAAAGATTATTTAGTTACATTGAAAAATTTGGATTTGGTAAAAAAACAGGAATAGATTTAAATGGTGAAGCGACAGGGATAATATTTAAACTTGATAGAGTTGGTGAAGTTGAACTTGCAACTACTGCATTTGGTCAAGGTGTATCAGTAACTCCAATACACCTTACTGTCTAATAAATGATACCCTTAATATAACAAGAGGAATAGCAAGTAAATATACTAAAAAATATGATGTTATGTTTAGTTATAAAGCGTATATAAACCTATAAATTAACTTACATTTTATTGTAAGTTTTTTCTTTCATTTTATAAAAAAATGTAAAATTCGTACATTTTGTACGAAAATGTCAATAAAATTATGTATTTTTTGTACGAAAAGTGCTAAAATGTATATAGAGGTGAATTTCTATGTATAGAAAAATAGAAGAAGAATTAAAAAAATGGAAAAATGATTATAAGATGCCGCTTATGTTAGTTGGTGCAAGACAAACTGGAAAAACATATATTCTAGAAGAATTTTGTAAAAATAATTTTAATAATTATGTTTATATTAATTTGGATAAAGAAGAAAATATTGCTGAAATATTTGAAGAAACTATTGATCCAGATACAATAATAGAAAAAATAGAAATAATTAAAAATGTAGTTATTAATCCAGATGATACAATTTTATTTCTTGATGAAATCCAAGTAAGTGAAAGAGCTATTACTTCATTAAAATATTTTTGTGAAAGTAATAAACCTTATAAAATAGTTTGTGCAGGTTCTTTACTTGGAGTTAAAATTAATAGATTTAAATCATCATTTCCAGTTGGTAAAGTAACAATTAAATATCTATATCCTATGGATTTTGAAGAATATTTAATGGCTTTGAAAGAAGATAAATTAATTAATGAAATAAAAACTCATTATGATTCCAATGAAGCTCTAATGAATCCAATACATGAAAAAGCATTAGATTTATATAAAAAATATTTAGTACTAGGTGGAATGCCTGCCATGATAAATAATTTTATAGATAATGAATGTAATATATCTCATGTTGATTTTAGTCTACAAGAGCAAATAATTACATCATATTTAGCTGATATGAATAAATATACAGAAAATAGTGAAGGAATTAAAAATAATCAAATATATAATTCTATACCTAAAGAACTAGCTAGAGTCAATAATACTTTTAAATATAGTATAGTAGATAAAGATGCAAGAAAAGTAAGATATGAAAGTAGTCTAGATTGGTTACTTGCTAGTAATATGATATTAAAATGTGATTTAACTGAAAATAATGAATCACCATTAAAAGCATTTGTTAATTCTGATAAATTTAAATTATATTTAAGTGATGTAGGTTTACTTAGATCATTATCTAATTTAGATTATAGTGAAATACTTTTAGATAAAAACGAAATGTTTAAGGGTGTACTTACAGAAAATTATGTGGCATGTGAATTATATCCTAAATCAAAAGAACTATATTATTATAATTTTGATAGATATGAAATAGATTTCTTAATAAAAATAGATGGAGATATTATTCCAATAGAAGTTAAAAGTGGTAGAAGAACTAATAGCAAAAGTTTAAATGAATATATAAAGAAATATAATCCTAATTATAGTATTAGAATATCTTCAAAAAACTTTGGATTTGAGAATAACATAAAAGCAGTACCACTTTATGCAGTATTCTGTATTAATAAATAATTGGAGCAGGAAGTATGATTTATTTTATTTCAGATACACATTTTCATCATAGTAATATTATTAGATATTGTAATAGACCATTTAAAGATGTTAATGAAATGAATGAAACTCTAATTAATAATTGGAATAATGTTGTTAAAAACAATGACACAATATATCATTTAGGAGATTTTTGTTTATCTAATGATGATGAAATCAAAAATATATTTAATAGATTAAATGGTAATAAGATATTAATTCGCGGTAATCATGATAGAAAACCAGTTAAATTTTACGAAGAAATAGGTTTTACTGTTTTAACACATGCACCAATAATATTAGATGAATATAAAATAATGCTATCTCATGTGCCATTACCAGATGCTAAGATAAAAGATGGATATATTAATCTACATGGTCACATTCATAATAAAAAGCTTAGTGATGATTATCCTAAAAATTATAGTGAGGATAAGCATATTAATTTAAGTGTTGATGTAACTAATTATAAACCTATAAGTTTAGATGAAATTAGTGAAATAAGGAGTAAAAAATAATGATTAAACTAAATGAAGTAATAGATGGATTAGAATTTGTAAATGATGGTCTAGATGCACATGCATATTTTAATCCAGATAAAAATGAAATATTCTATATTGGAGAGTATGATACTTTTGATGATGAAGGCGATTTTGAAGATTTAATAGAAAGTTGTGTTATGTTTCCTAGTAAGTATGATATACATGAATATTCTATGATGGAAGATTTTATAGAAACAATAGATGATGTAAAACTATATAATCAATTATGTATAGCAATTAATGGTCCAGGTGCTTTTAGAAGATTTAAAGATACTTGCATAAATTTTGAAATAATAGAAGATTGGTATAAGTTTAGAGATAAAAAATATAAAGAAATAGCTATTAACTGGTGCAAAGAAAATAATATTGATTATGAGGAGTAGATAGTATGTTAAAAGTAGAGTTAACTGAAAATTATGCTGGTGTTACAATTTATGGAGATTACAACGATTTAGATTTCTTGTATGATTCAATAAATTATTTAATACATGGAGATCCAACTAGCGATGGAGAATATACTATGCAAAATCATTTATATGGATTTTTATATGATGTAAGGCATGCATATCAAGGACAAAGAGGAGCAGTGCTTATTGATAATGATTTAAATGATAATACTAGGGAATGGTTTAATTTTAAAAAGAAAGATATTACTGATAAAAATATATGTTTTTGTTTTAATTATTTATTACCTGATTTATTTTTAGATATGGTTTTAATTAATCATTTTATAAGAAAAATAGATAAAAAAGTTAATGATATATATAATCCATATATTAATATGGTAAATTACTTTTATTCATTAGTATTACATTCTCTAGAAAATATGCTTACAGAAATAAAATTTAATAAAATAAAAAAAGGATTACTTGAATCAGTAGTAACAGATAGTATATTTATTCCACAATGGTTTGAAATTATATCTATTGATTATTCTAAAATGAATAAAAAACAAAGAGAAAAAGAATTTATGCATATTATGGAAGCTATATATAATTATGGTGATTATGAAGATTATTTGAAAATGAAAATAGATATGGAGAAATTATGTAAAGAAAAGAATTGTTCATTAGATGATTTACATTATGATAATTATCCAGAGGAGATTGAGTGGTAGTATGAACAAGACTATAGGAAAAGTTGTGGATATATATTCCAGAACAATATAAAAATAATAATTGATTATTTAAGAGATAATAAATTTCCTGATTCATATATACAAACTGAAGAAGATAAAAAGAATAAACTATTAATAAATAAAAAGTTAAATATATGATAAAATGAACCATTATTTAAGTAGAAAATATTCTACTTTTTTCTTTATCCTATCTTGTTCTAATTTGGACTTGCCTTCATATATTTTATTAGAGGTGAATTATGTGTTTTTCAAAGATATACATGTTAGA
>URBY01000048.1 GCA_900546245.1 uncultured Mycoplasmatota bacterium
TTTTGTCTTACAATATCTTCATGATAACTTTTTATATATTTAATATATAAACACCTGCTTTCTTTAACTTTTTTGAGGTCCTCATATATTATTTACTCCGTCTATAACCTAAATTCCCCTAAAAAATAGAAAAAAATTGATAAAATAATCAATTTTTCGCTAATCATATGTTAATTTATATAAAAAAATATTTTTTTATTTAACTATTTTAACTTATTTTAATTCAAACTCAATTGTAGCTTTATGATTTTTATAATGGACATTTGCTATCGCACCATTTATTATTGTTATTCTAGGAGATACATGTCCTAAATCAAAATCATATATTATAGGAATATTTAAACTACCTAGGGCTTCCTTTAATGCTTCTTTAAATGATATATCATAATAACTTTTTTCAGATATATTTCTTCCGAATATTATTAATTTTGTATAATTAAAATAATCATTATCTTTAAATTTCCACATAGTTCTTATTAAATCTTCAATAGAAAGTTCGCAGTTATCAAAATACCATATAAAGCCATCATTTTTATATTTTTCTAAAAAATCTTTTGTTTTATCAAATCTTGTTCCAAAGAGTTCTGTTAATATATCAAGGCAGCCACCTATCATTCTTCCTTTTACAGTTATTTCTTCTTCTATTAATGACTTATAACTTACTTTTTTTGTTAGATTATATCCTTCAAGTCCAGTTATATATTCTTGTCTTTCACCTTCATATTTATCATAATTTTCTTGTTTTATAAGATTTCCTTTTAATATTTCTATATTGTCTAAAAGAGATTTATGATAATTTTCCATACCGAATGTTTTAAAATTATTTGCGTAAATTGTTGCGATATCAAAATAAACCGTTATTACAAATAAAAGTCCAGTTGGATCAGAATACCCTTGTATCCATTTTGGATTATTTTTTATAATGTTAAAATCTACATATGAAAGCATTTCAAGTAAGAATTCTCCTCCGCCAGCACATATTATTGACTTAACTTTTTTATTTTTAAATAGGTCTTCTAATTCTTTTGCTTGAACTATTGGTGCGCTACTTCTTCCCTTTACGCTTTTTCTTACATTACTTGTTTCAACAACTTTTAGTCCTAATTTTTGTAACTTACTTTTTGCATTATCTAATCTTTTTAAATCTAGAATATCAGTTACTCCATCAGAAGGCGCAGTTACACCTATATAATCACCATTTTTTATAAATTCTGGATATATCACTAATCGTCATCCCTTCCACCAAAAATATAAATAAGTCTTAATACTTGGAATATTGTTGATGCGATTGCAGAAACAAGTCCAGCAACATATGTAAATGCTGCAGCCTTAAGCATTGCTTTTGTGCCATCATGTTCACCTTCTGAAACTATTCCCATTTCAAGAAGTATTTTATTTGCTCTTCTTGATGCATCAAACTCAACTGGTAGTGTTACAAGTTGAAAGATAAGAGCTAAAGATACCATTATAAGACCAACTATAAATAAATGCTTAAATGAACTAAATACTAAACTCACAATTATTACATAATATCCAAGACTACTTCCAAAATTTACAAAAGGTACTAACATATTTCTTATTTTTATTGGAACATATCCTTCTTTATATTGTATTGCATGTCCACATTCATGAGCCGCAACAGCAGCAGAAGCAATTGTTTTTCCACCATATATATTACTTGATAAACTTACTCTTTTTTTTGAGTTATTGTAATTATCTGTAAGTTCACCAGAAATTTCTACTACATCTATATTATCTAGATCATATTCTTTTAATATTTTATTTGCAACTTCCATTCCTGCTAATCCAGTGTCTGTCTCTATACTTTCATATTTTCTATATGTTATTTTTAATATAATTTGCGCAAGTAATACAAGTAAAAAAGGTATTAAAACAAGTACTATCATTGTGTCTATTCCCATATAATAACAACTCCTTCTCTTGTATCTTTAATTTCAGCACCAAGTGCTTTTATTTCATCTCTTACTTTATCTGCTTCTTCATATTTTTTTTCTTTTTTTAGATTATTTCTTTTTTCAATTAATTCATTTACTTTTCTTTCTAATTCTTTATCAACTATAACATTATTTTTCTTTAATAAATCAAGTGATAATACTGTATCAAATTTTTGAACTAAAGATATTTTAGTACTTTCATTAATACCATTATCTTTTAATACATCATAAAGAATTGTTAAACACATAGAAGTATTTAAATTATTATTAAGTGCTTCCTTAAATTTATTATCATAACTATTAAATTTATCTGTATCTATTTCACCATCTTCTTTTAATGATAAAACCTTATTTTTTAATTTTAGATATTCTCTTTCTGCTCCATCTAATATTTCATAACTGAATGTAAGCGCATTATGATAATAAGAATTTAAACATAAATATCTGTATGCAAGTGGATTATATCCCTTTTCTTCAAGTACTGAAACTGTTAAAAATTCACCTTTACTTTTACTCATTTTTCCATTTTTATCATTTAGGAAGCCAAAATGAACCCAATAATTACACCATTTATGTCCTAAATAGCATTCACTTTGCGCAATTTCATTTGTATGATGTGGAAAAACTGCATCTTCTGCACCACAATGTATATCTAAGTTTTCTCCTAAGTATTTTATTGATATACCAGAACATTCTATATGCCAACCAGGGTATCCTCTTCCCCAAGGTGAATCCCACTGCATTTCTTGATTATTAAATTTTGAATTCGTAAACCATAAACCAAAATCAAACGGATTTTTTTTAGATGTATCTTCTTTTATATCTTCTCTAACTGCAACCATTAAATCATCGGCATTTCTTCCTGATAATTCATAATATTTATCATATTTAGTTGTATCAAAATATACATTACCATCACTTATATATGCATATCCATCATCTAATAGTTTAGTTATTATCTTTATATATTCATCTATGTTATCTGTTGCTGGACTTACTGTATCTGGCCATCTTACATTAAGTTTTTCACAATCACTTTTAAAACACTCTGTATAATATTTTGCTACTTCATATGAACTTTTATGTTCTCTTTTACTTGCAACAAGCATCTTGTCTTCTCCAGAATCACCATCACCAACCATATGTCCAACATCTGTTATATTCATAACTCTATCAACTTTATATCCGACATATTTTAATGCCTTTTCAAGTATATCCTCTGATATATATGTTCTAAGATTTCCTATATGTGCAAAATGATATACAGTAGGTCCACATGTATACATTTTTACATATCCTTCCTTATTCGGAACAAAATCTTCTATTTTTTTTGTAAGTGTATTATATAGTTTCATAAAATAATACCTCCTTTAATTTATATACTAATATTTTATCATATATGAAGAAAAAAGACTATAAATTAGTCTTTTATATAATAATTTTTGAAATATTCGTATACCTCATTCCAACTATTAACTCCTATAATATTATTTCCCTTACAGATTTGATTTTGAACTCCACTAAAAACAATTACTGGTATCATTTTTGATATTGAATTAATATTTTGTGGTTCATCATCAATCATAACATCTATTTTATTTTTTTTGCAAAAATCATATTTATTATCACATCCAACAATTAATTCATCATATAAAATATTATTTTCATCCAAATACTTTTTAGTCATTTTGTATGGATCTTTAAAATAAGGCTCTTTTCTAGCCGTTATAATATATATATAATTTTTTTCATCTTTTAGTTTTTTTATTATTTCTTTTGCTTGTGATTTTATTTTTGCACTCAAAACAACTTCCTCTAAATATTTATTACAAAAATCCATTTCTTCATCTTTTGTCCAATTAAAAAGATTAGAAGTTGAAAATCCATATGGATTTATTTTTAAATTTTTCTTTACTACATTACTATTATATTCTTCACAATATTTTTTAAGTAAAGGCAAAGTATCAGTTATTGTATTGTCTATATCTATACCTATTTTCATTCTACACCTCAAAATTCCATTAAAATCAGTCTATCATATTATTAATATCATATCAATACATTTAGAAAAAATATTTATATTATACATTTTTTATGAAAATATATTACATACTATTTGGTTCTCTATTTCTTTTCTAACTGCCTTACATAATTTTCTAACACCATATTCTTCATAATTAGACTCTTTAATAATTCTATTTATCATATCTAAACTAATAATATTTTCACTGTTATATTTTTTATAACATTTATTTGCTTCTTTTATAATTATTTTATTTATATCTTCCTCTGTAAATTTATTAAATGGCACTATTTCATCAATACGATTTATAAATTCTTTTGAAAAGAAATCTTCTAAAGAATTATTAGTAGTCTTTTTATTAAATCCCATTAATGATTTACTTACATATGCATTACTTGTCATTATAATTAATACATTATCAAATCTAACTGTTTTACCACTTGAATCTTTACAATTTCCTTCATCTAGTATATTTAAGAAAAAGTTAAGAACTGATTTATGTGCTTTTTCTATTTCATCTAATATAAGAACAGAATATGGTTTATTTCTTATTTCTTCAAGTATATTTTTATTATCATCATATCCTACATATCCAGCAGGCGAACCAATTATTTTATTTATACTAATGCTTTCAGAATATTCACTCATATCAAGTTTTATAACATTGTTTTTACCTACTAAATTTTCAGCAAATAGTTTAGATAAATATGTTTTACCAGTACCAGTTGATCCACAAAATAGAACTGAGTAACTCCTATTTTTATCCTTTATACCTAGTTTTATTTTTTTAGAAATATCAATAAGTTTATTTATTGCTTCATCTTGGCCAATTATATTTTCTTTTAAAGTTTTCTCTATTTCATTAATACTTGTTATATAATCTTTACTTATTTCATTTATTGGTATTTTTGTTTTACTACTAACTACCTCAACAATATCTTTTAATTTAACTTTTTTCACTTTTTCTTTTCTCATATAATCAAGTTTAAGTTTATTAATTTTACTTTGTAATTCTTCTTCGTCTTCTTTTAAAGAATACGCTTTATCATAATTTTGATTAATTATTGCATTATTTTTTTCTTTTTGAATTTTTGTTAAACAATCACTTAATTTTATTATTTCTTTTTCTTCTTTTGCTTCTTTTAATGATACTTTAGTACATACTTCATCTAATATATCTATTGATTTATCTGGTTCACATCTATCATAAATATATCTATCTGATAACTCAATTATTTTATCTATCAACTTTTCTTCTATTTTAACACCATGATATGCTTCATATATACTTTTTAAATTCATAAGAATATTTTTTAAATTTGATTTATCTGGTTCTTCAACAAATACTTTTTGAAATCTTCTATCTAAGGCATTATCTTTTTCAATAAATTTTTTATATTCGGATATAGTTGTTGCACCTATTAATTTTAATTTACCTCTCGCAAGAGCTGGCTTAAGTATATTTGATGCATCAATTGCGCCTTCAGCACCTCCAGCACCTACTAATGTATGAATTTCATCTATAAATATAATAACATCATCATTATCTTCTAATTCTTTTACCATTTTCTTAATTCGTTCTTCGAACTCTCCTCTATATTTAGTACCCGCAACAGTACAAGCCATATCAACAGATATTATTCTTTTATTTTTAAGAGGCATTGGTACATTACCAGATACTATTCTTCTTGCAAGTTCTTCAGCAATTGCCGTTTTTCCAACTCCTGCTTCACCTATTAAAAGTGGATTATTCTTTGTTCTTCTAGATAATATTTCTATAACTCTATTTAGTTCTATATCTCTTCCAATAACAGGATCAAGTTCATTATTTTTGGCTCTTTTAGTTAAGTCTACTCCAAGTTCTTCAACAATTAATTTTTTAGATTTTTTCTGTTTAATTTTTCTTTTCTCACTTATATCAGAGTATAGTTTATTAATATCTACTCCTGATGATAACAATATTCTTATTGCTTTTCCTTCTCCTTCATTTAATAAAGATAAAAGAAGTTCATTAACACTTATTTCATCACCAGTCTCTCTTGATTCTATTATGACATTTTCAAGTATAGTTTTTAGAGTTGTACTATATAAAAGTAAATCAGGAGTATTATCCCCTATACCTACTAAATTTATCAATTCTTCTTTAAAACTTTTATAAGTTATTTTATATTTTTTAAATTTGTTAATCAAGTCTTGATTATTTTTAAGTATTGCAAGTAATAAATGTTCACTACCTATATATGGATGCTTTATTTCACTCATTTCTTTTTGTCCATCTACTA
>URBY01000049.1 GCA_900546245.1 uncultured Mycoplasmatota bacterium
TTAAACATCCTTCTATTGTGTTTGGTAATACTAAGCCTTCGGCACTTGTTAAACCGCTTAAATTTAAATCTCCATTTATTATATTTGGTAATACTAAACCTTTGGCACATGTTAAACCGCTTAAATTTAAATTTCCATTCATTGTATTTTGTAATACTAAGCCTTCGGCACTTGTTAAACCGCTTAAATTTAAACATCCTTCTATTGTGTTTGGTAATACTAAGCCTTCGGCACTTGTTAAACCTTCTAAATATAAATCTCCATTCATTGTATTTGGCAATTCTAAGCCTTTGGCACTTGTTAACCTATTCAAAAATAAACATCCTTCTATTGTGTTTGGTAATACTAAACCTTCAGCACTTGTTAAACTATTTAAATTTAAGACACCATAATATACTTTTATTCTATCTTTATTTTCTTCCCATTCTTCTTGAGAAAATGCTATTTCATCTTCATTAACGCCATAAGCAAAAGCAAAATCTTTTCTTTTATCCCTTTTAGAAATTATTTCTTCTATTCTTGGATCTTTTTCATATCCAAATCCTTTTATTTCTGAATCTACTTCATATAAAAATTTTAAATCGTATAACGATAATTCTTGATTATTTTTATGTTTTTCTTCTATCAATGTCAAAAGTTTCATATCATGAACTTTCTTTTTATATTTGTCTTTATCAGGGAATTCTTCTAATTTCTTATCAAGTATTGGTTCCATATTTGATTCTAAATTTTGATTTTTACTAGTTCCTCTTACTTCACCAATTTTATTTGTTCCGTCCATTCTTATTGCTATTCTTGGATTTTTATATTCATTATTTTCGTCCTTTGTATAATATACATAGAAGTCTCCACCATTAAGTTGAGTTTTTGCCGTTTCCTTTCCTGCTGTACACCATCCTGTATTTTTTCCTTGTAATGATTCCCATAACGGCATATAATCAGAACCCATATCATATTTAACCCATATTCCTTCTGTTTCATCATTATTTATTGTTTTTGAATCTTGATTTGTAAGATAATATGTATATAATTTCTTAAAACTTTCACCTTTTGATAATATTTCTATTTCTTCATCAGTTAAGTTATTTTCACCAACTTCACTTTTTAAAATGTCATATACTTTTGATAAAGCTTCCATATTTAAATCTATAAATGGTGATGTTGTTTTATCTGTTCTTTTACCAAACTCTTGTTTTTCTTTATTAAATAAGCCTAAACCTAGCATTCCTTTAAATGCATAAACTTTAAACCAAGTTGGATACATTGCGTCTTCACTCAAAAAATAATCAATCCATAAGTCAAGTGTAGACTTTTGATCTTCTCTAACTTGATTTAACATTTTTTCTTTCATTCTATCAGATACAGAAATATCTCCGTGGCCTTCTTCTCTTGCAATTTTCTTCTGAAGATTTATATATGATTCAGGTAGTTCCTTAATTAAATATTTATCATAATAAAACTTTTTTAATAATTCTAAACTATGTTCACTTTTTTTAGAAAGTTCATGTGCATGTTCTAATCTTGATATATATTTTCTTATTTTTTCTTCTGGTGTATCACTTGGAATTGCTTTATGCATAACCTCATTACTTATGTGCATTTCTCTATAAAGTTTGTTTAAAAATTCTTCTCCGCTTTTATACTTCATTTTTTCTCCTTCTTTTTTAATCTATCTTAATAAATGGTTCAAACAAATTATATCCAAAAAAGTATACTAAAGATGCAATTAAAACTAATGCAACTATTAATCCTATTTGAATTTTGAATATTTTTTTATCTTTCTTCTCTGCTTCTTTTTTTATTTCTTCTTCAGCTATTTTTTCTTCTTTTTCATCAACATCAAATAATCTATTAATATCAATAACAGTTCCTTCCGTTTCATTAGATTTTTGTTGTTTATTTAAAATATCATTACCATTAATTTCTTTATTTACTTCACTTTTATTATCATTTTCATCTAACGTTTCTATTTTTTCATCATTTGCATCTTCAAAATCTAAAACTTCTATATCCTCGTTCATCTTTTTATTCTCCTTTATACAAAATTTACTAGTATATCGTTTAATACATAAAAATATTTTTTAGGTACATATATATTTATTTTATCATCAATTAATAACCCTTTATTAATTAATTCTTTTATAATTTCTATTTCATTTATATTTATACCATACTTTTTATTAAAATTATCTTTATTTATTCCACTTGTAAGTCTTAAGCCTAATATAAATTCATACTTTATTTTATCTTCTTTAGTAAGTACTTCTTCTTGCCTTTCATAACTACCACTTATATATTTAGATAAATTTCTAGTATTTGTATATCTTATATTGTCTATATAACCAGCAGCACCTAAACCAAATCCATAATATTCATTATTTTTCCAATATGTTAAATTATGTCTTGATTCATAAGAAGTAATAGAATAATTACTTACTTCATATCTATGATATTTATTTTCTAATTTTTTATCTATAAGATCATACATATCACTATCAAGATCATCAGATATATACTTTGTATTATCAATATAAAGCTTTGTATTTTTTTCTATTATTAATGAATAACAAGATATATGCTTTATATCAAGTTTAAGTATTTTATCTATATCTTCTTCTAAATCATCTAAACTTTCATTTTTAAGTGCATACATTAAATCTACATTTATATTATCAAAATACTTTTTAGCAAGTTCTACCTTTTCATTTATTATATCATAGGTATAATTTCTACCTAAATATTTTAAATATTTATCATTAAATGATTCTATTCCAATACTTAACCTATTTACTTTATTTTCTTTTAATATTTCTAGTTTTTCTTCTGTTATATCTTCTATATTTACCTCAAAAGTAAATTCATATTCTTTACTTAATTTAAATATTTTAATAATAGAAAATAATTTATTTAATTCTGAAACACTTAAAGAGGAAGGTGTTCCACCACCAACATAAATTGTATCTAATATTTCATTCTTATAATTATTAATAATTTCTTTTTCTAATGCATCTAAATATTTTTTAACAAAATTTTTGTTATATAAGAGTTTACAAAAATCACAATAACTACAAATATTATTACAAAAAGGTATATGTATATATGCACTTTTTACCATAACTATCTTCCTCTATTCAATAAAAATTATATCATAACAAAAGAAAAAAAACTATAAAAACATAATCTAATTATATTTTCTAGTTTCTTTATCTTTTTGATTTTGTGTTCTATGTTTTCCATAGATATCATAAATTTTACTTTTTCTTTCTAAATCACTAGTTTTTTCAATTGAATCATATAAAGTAGATGTAGGTATACCATATATTTCTTCTACTTGTTTTAATGTTAAATCTTTTTCAATCATTTCATCCATTATGTATGTAAGTTTTTCTTCACTAATAGAACGCACACCTTCTCTAGATCCTATTTTACCACCTTTAATTTTTCCATCTATTATCACACTCATTTGTGCTTCTTTTACTTTTTTAAATAATTCTATATCAATACTTTGAAGTTTATCTTTGCCATTTATATACTTTTTTATTGAACTAGTAGACATGTTAAAATGTTCTGCCGTTTTTATAATAGTTGCTTTATTATCTACTATATAATTTGCGACTGCTATTATTCTTTCTTCCATATTTTTATCCATATTAATCCTCCACGCTTAGTACTTCAAGAAATGCTTCAGGAGGAAGTTCTACACTTCCAATTGTTTTCATTTTCTTTTTTCCTTCCTTTTGCTTTTCTAGTAATTTTCTTTTTCTTGAAATATCTCCACCATAACATTTAGCAAGTACATTTTTTCTATTTGCTTTTATATCACATCTAGCAATAACTTTATTATTACAACATGCTTGAACAGGTACTTCAAATAATTGCCTTGGAATTATTTCTTTTAATTTTTGAGTAATTGCATTACCCCTTTTATATGCGAAATCTTTATGAGTAATAATAGAAAATGCATCAACTATATCACCATTAAGCATTATATCAACCTTAACTAAATCACTTGGTTTATTACCAATAAATTCATAATCAAATGAAGCATAACCTTTTGTTGTACTTTTTAACTTATCAAAGAAATCATATACTATTTCAGAAAGTGGAAGTTCATAGTGTATATTTACTCTTGTATCAATGTAATCCATATTTATAAAATTACCTCTTTTATTTTGACATAATTCCATAACAGGTCCTATAAATTCACTTGGTACAAAAATATTTGTTTTAATATATGGTTCTTCTATTTTACTAATTACTTGTCTATCAGGAAGTTTAGTTGGATTATCAACATAAACTATATCACCATTTGTAAGTGTTACTGTATAAATAACTGATGGACTTGTAAGTATTATTTCAATATTAAATTCTCTTTCTATTCTTTCTTTTATTATATCCATATGAAGAAGTCCTAAAAACCCACATCTAAAACCAAATCCTAAAGCTTTACTTGTTTCAGGTTCAAATGTAAGTGATGCATCATTTAGTTTTAATTTTTCAAGTGCATCTCTCAAATCATTATATTTATTTGTTTCTACTGGATAAATACCTGAATATACCATTGGTTTTATTTCTTTATAACCTGGTAATTCTTCTTTAGCAGGATTATCATCAAGAGTTATTGTATCACCTATTTTTACATCACTTATTTTTTTAATAGATGCACAAACATATCCAACATCACCAGAAACAAGTTCTTTTACCTTTTCTTCTTTTGGAGTTGATACACCAAGTTCTGTTACTTCGTGACTTGCTCCTGTACTCATAAATCTTATTTTGTCTCCTACTTTTAATTTACCATCTACTATTCTAGTTTGAATAACTACTCCTCTATATGAATCAAATACACTATCAAAAATAAGTCCTCTAAGATTAGAGTTTATTTCACCATTTGGGCATGGAATTCTATCTATTACAGCATCAAGTAATTTATCTATGCCAAAACCTGTTTTTGCACTTGTTAAAATTATTTCATCATCACTAAAACCAAGTACTTCTCTTAATTCTTTTTTTACTTTATCAATATCAGCATTAGGTAAATCTATCTTATTTATAACTGGTATTATAGTTAAATCATTTTCTAAAGCTAAATATACATTCGCAAGTGTTTGTGCTTCTATTCCTTGTGCTGCATCAACTACTAAAATTGCTCCTTCACAAGCAGCTAAACTTCTAGACACTTCATATGTAAAATCTACGTGACCCGGTGTATCTATTAAATGAAGTGTATAACCCTTATAATTTAACTTAACCGCATTAAGTTTTATTGTTATTCCTCTTTCTCTTTCAAGTTCCATATTATCAAGCATTTGATCTTTTGTTTCTCTTTTTGTAACTGCTCCTGTTAATTCAAGCATTCTATCTGCTATTGTACTTTTACCATGATCTATATGCGCAATTATTGAAAAATTTCTTATTTTGTCTTGATTCATATTTCTTCACCTAAAAATAATTATACTATAAAAAATAAGAATAGACAATTCTATTCTTACACATACAATTAACTCATTCTTTTGTTATGTATGTACCTGTTACAAATATACTCCAACCTGCATTTATAGGAATAGTATCACTATCTGTCATTACCATTGTACCTGTTTGAAGTATTCGCGTATAAAGAGGTTTTACACTATTACCAGAACCATCTGCCTTTAATGTATATGAATATAATGTTGGATAATAACCGTCAATTGGTCTTGGAAAATTCTTAAATATTTCTGTTGGAAGATTTACATCCTTTGAAATATTTGATTCATTAGTAGTAAACTCTATATTAACCATTACTTTGTTTCCTATTTTAACATATCCACCATTATATATAATTATATTACTGTTAGATATAGTTGGTTTTATATAATCTTTATTATTAAGTTGATCATTCATTTCTGTAATTTTTGAAGATAAATTTTTATTGTCTTCTTTTAAACTTGTTATTTCATTTTGCATACTAGTAATTTTCGTATTTAGTTCAAAAATTTGATTTTGAACTGTTCCCGATGCATCATAATTAATATTATCTACTACTTTTTCTGTTATTTTTTTATT
>URBY01000050.1 GCA_900546245.1 uncultured Mycoplasmatota bacterium
AAAATACTGAACATTATTATTGTGCTTGCATATCCTTTATTATTTATTTTCATACATCTTTACTCCCTCATACTATACTTATTACTCTAAGTATACCCCCCCCCGGAAGTGTTTTGTCAAGCGAAATTTTACACTATTTTAAATCTATATCTATTATAAATTTCTTTTTTATGATAGAATTATATTAGGTGAAGAAAAAGTGAAACATCTGATGATAAAGTTAATAAAATTCTATCAAAAATTACCGCTTGATATGCATAATGCATGTAGATTTACACCAACATGTTCTAATTATGCGATTGAAGCATATGAAAAATATGGTTTTTTTTATGGAACTTATTTAACTATTAAAAGAATATTTAGATGTAGACCTTTTGGAAAATATGGATATGATCCAGTACCAGAAAAGAAAAGGATGAGGGAAAAATGAAAAAAATTATTAAATTATTATTTATAGGATTATCTACTTTACTACTATGTGGTTGTACGAGCAAAGATTCAATGGAAGATATAACTATTTATACTAGTATATATCCGATAGAATATATAACTAAAGCATTATATGGAGAACATGCAAATATAGTTAGTTTTTATCCTAATGATGTTAATCCATATGAATATAAACTTACAGCAAAACAAATAAAGGATTATAGTACATCAGATTTAATTATTTATAATGGGCTTGATATTGAAAAAAACTATATTGCTCAGATGATTAATAAGAATAAAAAATTAAAAATTATTGATTCAACTGCTAAACTTGAATATACAAATAGTATGGATGAGCTTTGGATTAATCCTTCTACTATGCTTACAATTGCAAATAATACTAGAAATGGGTTAAAAGAATATATTAATAGTAATTATATAGAAAAAGAAATAGATGAAAATTATGAAAATTTAAAAATTGAGTTATCTACTATTGATGCTGAACTAAAAGCAATTGCTGAAAATGCTAAAGATAAAAATATTATAGTTGCATCAAATGATTTAGAAGTATTATCTAAATATGGATTTGTTATAACTAGTATTGATGAAAAAACTATGTCTGATAAAGATTTAGCTGATGCAAAAGCTTTATTAAATAATAAAACTGTTAATTATATATTTGTAAAAAAAGGATTTGAAGAAACTGAAACACTTAAAGAACTTAAAATAAAATATAATGCTAAATATTTAGAAATAGATACATTAAATAATATATCTATGGATGATAAAAATGATAATAAAGATTACATTGATATTATGAATAGAAATATGGATAATTTAAAAGAAGAGTTATATTAAAACTCTTCTTTTATTTTACATAAATGTTAATAAAAACATTCCTATTACACTTAATGTATTTTGAAGAAAATGCATAAATATATTTGCACATAAGTTATTTGTTTTTACATAAAGTGTTGACAAATACATTCCAAGTACAGAATAAACTATTACATATGAAAATTCTGCTAAAGTCTTTGAATCATCAATTACATGTAATAAACCAAATAAAATACCACTTACTAAAATAAATGCTTTTTTATTTTTTATAAATTTTCTAATAGTTCCTCTAAACATTAATTCTTCTGCAATTGGTGCATAAAGTGTTGATAGTAAAGCTATAAATACAGGCATTGTTTTAAATGATTCTTGTAAGTTAATTTGATTATTTGCTTTTTCTACTCCAGTTACAATTTGTAAAATTAAACTTACAATCATAGTCACAACAAGTGCTTTTCCCCATGTTTTAAATACAAGAGATGAATACTCACTAAAATATTCTTTAAATATCTTAAAATCATGTTTTAACTGTTTAAAATAAACAGAAATCATAAGAATAAATATTAATGCATACATTCCTAACATTTGCCAAAAATTTTTTATATAATCACCAGCAAGCAATAATATTAATAAACAAATTATAAATGCTACTAAACATATATATTTATTTGTATATTCTTTTAATTCAATTTGTGGTAATGCTCTTTTTTCATTTTTTTTAGGATTATCTAAATTACCATTTACTATAAATCCAAGAATCCCTGAAACAATATTTATAATAAAAAATAAAATTGAACTCCACATTATTCCTTTTTTATGTTTATTTAAATCAATATTTTTATTAAATATAAGTATAAATTCATATATAATACACACAAAACTTAATAAAATTGTAACCATATTTATTAAATCATTTGATTTATCTCCAGTAAATAACTGATTTAAAAATCCTAAAAGTGCAAAATACAAAACTACTAATATTATAGATATTAATAATTTTTTTCTATTCTTATCCATAACAACCTACCTTTCATTACTATTATAACACTATGTTTTTAAACTTTCTACTAAAATTACATCTTCTCCTATTTTATTTATTTGAGTCCAATATATTTCTATCTCATCATTACTATTAAATATAGATGAAAATTTTTTTCTTTCTAATATTAATGATTCTATTTTACCTGATTCACTATTTATTTTTATATCTATAATATTTCCTATTTTCATTCCAGTATTCAAATTAATTACATCTTTATTTTGTATTTCAGATAATCTCATAAAAACACCTCTAATAAAATATATGAAAAAAAATCACAAAAATTAAAAAAGCAACTATTTAGCTGCTTCTTCTTTTTCTACTACATTTTTACCCTTATAAAAACCACATTCAGGACATACTCTGTGTGATCTAATATCTGCACCACAATTTGAGCATTTTACTGTTCCATTAGCTTCAATTTTATAATGAGTTCTTCTCATTCTACCTCTAGTCTTTGAGATTTTTCTAAATGGTACTGCCATTTTCTTACACTCCTCTCTTTACTCATCTAAGAATTCTTTTAATTTCTCGAGTCTTGGATCAATTTCTTTTTCTACAACCTCTTCATCAGTTATAAATCTCCATCCGTCACCATTAATATTTTTAACTTCAATATCAGGGCTTACAACTTTCAAAGGTACTTCCAATATAATATTTTGCCATATAATTGGAATTAAATCAATAGAATTGTTAATAATTTTATTATTTTCTTCTAAAATATCATCATTTTCTCCAATTATTTCATTAATATTAATGTCAATATTATATTCAACATCCTTTAGTGATATGCTGCAAACAAGGGTTAATATGCATTTTATATTTAAGTTTACAGAAAAATTACTTCCTTCTGGATATATATTACCCTTTACTTTTACTTTACTAATTTTTTTAATATCTGTATTTTCTAAAAATTTGTCATCAATAGTTACTTCATCATCAATTTTAATTTCATCAGTTAAATTTGTAATTAGTTTAGTTAAGTTAATATTCACATTTATCACTTCCAAACATATTAATTATATATTATAATGAAAAAAAAATCAACCTTGCTTATAACCACTATAAATGATAAAATAAGAAAAAAGGAGAAAGTATATGAAAAGTATAGGAATTATCTGTGAATATAATCCATTTCATAATGGTCATATGTATCATATAAATAAAATAAAAGAAATGTTCCCTGATTCAGTTATCATTCTTGTTATGAGCGGTAATTTTACTCAAAGAGGTGATGCATCAATTATAAATAAATGGAATAAAACTAAAATAGCGCTTAATCATAATATTGATTTAGTTATAGAACTTCCTTTTATTTTTACTAATCAATCTGCGGATACATTTGCTTTTGGAGCGTGCTCTATACTTAATTATTTAAAAGTAGACTATCTTGTATTTGGTAGTGAATCAGATAATATAGATTATATAAAAGATATAGTAAATATTGAAGATGATAAAAAATATCAAGAAAAAGTAAAAGAATTACTTGATAAGGGTATTAACTATCCTACTGCTTTATCTAAAGCATTAAAAGATTTTAATATTAATTTAAGTGATAGTTCTAACGATTTACTTGGAATATCCTATGTTAAGGCATTAAAAAAATTAAATAGCAAAATTACACCTATAACTATTAAAAGAACTAATAATTATAATGATAAAACTCTAACAAAATATATAACAAGTGCGACAAGTATTAGAGAAAATATAAATAAAAGAAGTATTAAAAAATATGTACCAAAAGATACATATAAATGTTTAAAAGAAAAAAAATATTTTATTGAAGATTATTATCCACTACTTAAATATAAAATAATGAGTGAAATTAATGACTTAAATAAATATAATGACGTTAATGAAGGAATAGAAAACAGAATAAAAAAAGTAATATATGAATCAAATTCTTATAATGAGCTTATAATGAATATAAAATCTAAAAGATATACATATAGTAAGATTAAGAGAATACTTTTAAATATACTAGTTGGATTTACTAAAGAAGATAAAGAAAAAAATAAAGAAATTAATTATATAAGAGTACTTGGATTTAATAAAAATGGTAAGAATTACCTAGGTAAAATAAAAAAAGAATGTACTATTCCTATATATACAAACTTTAATAAAGAGTTAGAATATGAACTTAAAGTTACATCTATATATGATGAATCATTAATAAAAGAAGAGATTAAAAACATTATTATATGTGATTAATCTCTTTTTATATATTTAGTAAGAAAAATTCAAGTCCAAAGTTTTTATCTATATTTCCAGATTTTATATCATAATCTAAATTTTGTAACTTCTTTATATAAGTAATTAGTTCTTTAATTGTAAATCTAGCATTTGATGCAAGTTTTACTCTATATGGATGTTCTCCTATTTCACTAGCCATATCCCTTTCTTTATAGCCATTTTTAACCATTAATTTTACTTGAAGTATAAGTCTAAACTGATTTGCTATCATAACAATTAATTTAATAGGTTCTTCACCCATGAGTAGTAAATCATTATAAATATTAATAACTCTTTTTATATCTTTATCCATAATAGCATTAGTAAGAGAAAATATATTATCTTCAATATTATCAATAATAACATCCTCTATATCTTTTGTTGTTATTTTTTTGTTTTCATCTTTATACATCATAAGTTTATCACATTCACTAATGATATTAGCAAGATCATATTTTACTTTATCTATAATAAGTTTTACATCACTTTGTGATATCTCATAATTATTAGCTTTAAAATAATTTGAAATATAGTTATTTAAATTATAATTTTCTATAGTCTTACATTCTATTACTTTAGAACATTTTTTTAATTCTTTTACTACCTTTTTTCTTTCATCTAATTTTGGATTTCTAACTACAAATATAAGTACTGAATCACTAAATGGATTATTTATATATTTAATAAGTGAATCAATATCATGATTGACTTCTTTTTTATTTTCACCTGTTAGAAAGTTACATTTTTCACATATAACTATTTTATTTGTTTCAAACATACTTATCGTACATGCATCTTCTATTGCTTCTCTTACATTGCTTTCATCTAAATTATATCTAGCAACATTTTCCATGTTTGAATTAAATTTATTAATAATATTTTTTATTTCTTTATCTATTAAAAATTCTTCATCACCATATATTAAATATACATTATCCATTTTCTTCACCTACATTATTAATTTTAACATATAAAGAAAGAAAAAAGAATACTTTATAGCATTCTTTATTGATTTGGTAACTTATTAATTTCTTCAATTGATAAGCCTGTAATATCTGATATGTCCTCTATAGACATATTTTTATTCAACATGTTTTTAGCAATACTTACTTTTTCTTGAGATATACCTTCTTCTTTGGCCTCTGAAAGCAAACTATTTTGTATTTTCTTTTTATCCTCTTCTTCACTCATATACTTTTGAAATT
>URBY01000051.1 GCA_900546245.1 uncultured Mycoplasmatota bacterium
TTTAGATTTAAGCGGTTTAATAAGTGCTGAAGGTTTAGTATTACCAAACACAATAAATGGAAGTTTAGATTTAAGCGGTTTAATAAGTGCTGAAGGTTTAGTATTACCAAACACAATAAATGGAAGTTTAGATTTAAGCGGTTTAATAAGTGCTGAAGGTTTAGTATTACCAAACACAATAAATGGAAGTTTAGATTTAAGCGGTTTAATAAGTGCTGAAGGTTTAGTATTACCAAACACAATAGAAGGATGTTTAAGTTTAAACGGTTTAATAAGTGCCGAAGGTTTAGTATTACCAGACACAATAAATGAAAGTTTAGATTTAGACAGTTTAACAAGTGCCAAAGGTTTAGTATTACCAAATACAATAATAGGATATTTATATTTATATAATTTAGCAAGTGCTGAAGGCTTAATATTACCAATTTCATTATTTGATAGAATTCATTCAAATATTACTATTCCTGAAACATGTTTTATTCCTGATGAAGAATATTATAAATATAAAAATGAATATAAAAATAATGAAAGTATAAGAAAAATATAAATATATCAGATGAATTAATGTTTAAATTGATGTATTAAATAAATTTAATTATAATTAAAATATGATGTAAAATTCATATTTTTTTAATATTTTAAAATAATTAGCACTCATCTATTGACATTGCTAAAATAAGTGCTATAATTAGATTGTACACTTGGATTAGAGGTGAATATATGCTTACAGAAAGACAAAGTGCTATATTAAAAATTATAGTTGAAGAGTATATAAAAGTACCAAAGCCAGTTGGTTCAAAATCTATTTGTGATTCATTAAATGTATCTAGTGCGACAGTTAGAAATGAGATGGCTAACTTAGAGGATTTAGGATACTTAGAAAAAACACATGTATCATCAGGTAGAGTTCCATCTGAGAAAGGTTATAGATATTACGTTGATAACTTAATGAAACCAAAAGAAATGAGTGGTGAAGATGTATTAAAACTTCAAACAATATTTCAAAATAATTCATTAGTATTAAGTGATGCAATAGTGAAAAGCTTAGAGATAATATCTGAAATGACTAATTATACAGCAGTTATATTAAAGGATAATGCTTTAGAAAGTAAACTTAAAAAAGTAGAAGCAATTCCAATTGATGAAAATAATGTAACAGCTATACTTGTAACAGATAAAGGACATGTTGAAAATAAAATAATTAATATAACAGGTTCTAATCTAGAGGAAGTAAATAAAACTGTTGAACTTATTAATAAACTTATTGTTGGTACTCCAATTGATGAAGTTACATCTAAACTTGAATTTGAAATTAAACCAATTATTAATCAATATGTAAAACATCATGAAATACTTTATAATGCGTTCTATAATGCATTTAATAATTTTAAAGATAGTGCAGATATGACTATGAGGGGTAGAAATAATTTACTTGAACTTGATGAATTTTCATCTGATGCTAGAAAAATTAAAGATTTAGTTAATAAGTTTGATAATGACAATATTGTTTCTAAAATTAAAGAAGATGACTCTGGTATAAATGTGTACATAGGTAATGAAAACAACATAGATGATGATTTGACAGTAATAAAAACAAAATATAATGTAAATGGTAGAGAAGGAACACTTGCAATTCTAGGACCTAAAAGAATGGAATATGATAGAGTTGTAAGTTTACTTGAATACTTAAAACAAGAGATTGAAAAGTAAGGAGGTTTCTTTGTGGAAGAAAACAAAAATGAAGAAATAAAAGAAGAAAAGAAAGCAGAAGAACCTAAAGAACATAAAAAGGAACATAAGAAAGACAAAAAATTAGAAGAACTTCAAAATGAAGTTAATACTCTTAAAGATAAGAATATGAGAATTGCAGCAGAAATGGTTAATACTTTAAGAAGAAAAGATGAAGAAACAAATAGACTTCTAAAATATTCAAATGAATCACTTATAACTGAGTTATTACCAGTTATAGATAATTTTGAAAGAGCTCTTAATGTAGATGCTGCAAGTAATGATATTGAAAGTTATCAAAAGGGTATGACAATGATATATAATGGTTTAAAAAATATATTAGAAAAGTTTGAAGTTAAAGAAATAGAAGCTATAGATAAAGAATTTGATCCAAGTTTTCATCAAGCAGTAATGCAGGAAGAAAAAGAAGGAACAAAGGAAAATATAGTAATAGAAGTACTACAAAAGGGGTATACTTATAAAGATAAAGTAATAAGACCAGCAATGGTAAAGGTTAGTAAATAAAGGAGAGGATATATATGAGTAAAATTATAGGTATTGATTTAGGTACAACAAATAGTTGTTGTGCAGTATTAGAAGGTGGAAATGCAACAGTTATTGCAAATCCAGAGGGAAATAGAACTACACCATCTGTAGTAGCATTTAAAGGTGATGAAATAATCGTTGGTGATGCTGCTAAAAGACAAATGGTAACAAACCCAAATACAATTTATTCAATTAAAAGATTAATGGGTACAGATGAAAAAGTAGAAGTAAATGGTAAAAAATATACACCACAAGAAATTTCAGCAATGATTTTAGGATATATTAAAGATTATGCAGAAAGTTATTTAGGAGAAAAAGTAACTAAAGCAGTTATCACTGTTCCAGCATATTTTAATGATGCACAAAGACAAGCAACTAAAGATGCTGGTAAAATCGCAGGTCTTGAAGTTGAAAGAATTATTAATGAACCTACAGCAGCAGCTCTTGCATATGGTTCTGATAAACAAGATGATTTACATACTATCTTAGTTTATGACCTTGGTGGTGGTACATTCGATGTATCTATTCTAGAACTTGGTGATGGTGTTTACGAAGTTAAATCAACATCAGGTAATAACCATTTAGGTGGAGATGACTTTGATAATAGAGTATCAGATTACTTAGTTGATTTATTCAAAAAAGAAAATGGAATTGATTTAAGTACTGATAAAATGGCTATGCAAAGAATAAAAGATGCTGCTGAAAAGGCTAAGAAAGATTTAAGTGGAGTATCAAGCACTCAAATAAGCTTACCATTTATATCACAAGGAGAAAATGGACCACTTCACTTAGAAACAACATTAACAAGAGCTAAATTTGAAGAATTAATTCGTGATCTTGTAGAATCAACTCTAGAACCAGTTAGAAAAGCATTAAAAGATGCTAAACTTACTAAAGATGATATTGATAAAGTTATATTCGTTGGTGGATCTACTAGAATACCAATGGTAACTGATTTAATTAAGAAAGAACTTGGTAAAGAACCATCTAAAGGAGTTAACCCAGATGAAGTTGTTGCTATGGGTGCTGCTATCCAAGGTGGAGTACTTACAGGTGAAGTTAATGATATAGTTCTTCTTGATGTAACACCACTTTCACTTGGTATTGAAACAATGGGTGGAGTTATGACTGTATTAATTCCAAGAAATACAACAATTCCAACAAGTAAGAGTCAAGTATTTAGTACTGCAGCTGATAATCAACCAGCAGTTGATATACATGTTCTTCAAGGTGAAAGACCAATGGCAAGTGATAACAAGACACTTGGTAACTTCCAATTAAATAATATCCCACCAGCACCTAGAGGAATTCCTCAAATCGAAGTTACATTTGATATAGATGCTAATGGTATAGTTAATGTTAAGGCTAAAGATCTTGGAACAAATAAAGAACAATCTATTACAATTACTGCTTCTACATCACTTTCTGATGAAGAAATAGATAAAATGGTTAAAGAAGCAGAAGCAAATAAAGAAAAAGATGCTAAGAGAAAAGAAGAAGCAGATGTTAAAAACGAACTTGAACAATTAGTATTCGCAACTGAAAAGGCTATTAAAGATTTAGGTGATAAGATTACTGATAAAGAAAAGAGTGAAGCAGAAGATGCTGTTAAAGTAGCTAAAGAAGCAATGGATTCTAATGACTTAGATAAGATGAAAGATGCTAAAGAAAAATTAAATGAAAAAGCTATGGCTCTAGGTTCTAAAGTTTATGAAGAAGCTGCAAAAGCAAATCAAGCAAATGCAGGTGCAACATCTGAAAGCACTAATGATGACAAAAAAGATGATTCAGTAGTAGATGCAGATTATGAAGAAAAATAATAAATAGAAGTAGAAGTTCTAGCTTGCTAGAACTTTCTATTTTAATTATGCATAAGGAGAGAATAATGAATAAATATGAAACAAGAAATGATGTGCCTTTAAAATATAGATGGGATTTAACAGATATATTTAAAAATATTGATGATTTTAATAAAACTGCAGATGAAGTAAAAGAAGAAATAAAAAAAATAGATAGTTATGTTTCATGCACTAAAAACTCAGATAAATTATTTGAATTTTTAGAATTTGATAGTGAACTTACACAAGAAATTGTAAATTTGCAAGTTTATGCTATGACAATAAATGATCAAGATTTAAAAGAATCTTTAGGTTCTGAATTTGTTGGGAAAATAGATAATTTAACAACAGAATATCATGCTAAAGTAAGTTTTTTTAGTCCAGAATTATTAAGTTTAAGTAAAGAAGATTATAATGATTTATATAAAAATGAAAAATTAGCTAAATATAAAAAATCACTTGATGACATATATAGATACAAAGAACATGTATTAAATAAAGAAGAGGAAGAATTATCATCAAGACTAACAAGTACATTAGGTAGTTACGAACAATTGTCATCAACATTATTAAATAGTTGCAATGATTATGGTAGTGTTACTATGCCAGATGGAAATATAGAAGAACTAATGAATACAAATTATAGAAGAATAATGAAGAAACTTCCTAGAGATAAAAGAAAAGAAGTTTACGAACAATTCAATAAGGTAAAAGATAGATATTCAAATATTAGTGCGGGATTATTAGATGATTATGTTAAAACAAATATATCTCTTTCCAAAGTTCATAGATATGAATCTACTTGGGATGAAAAATTATTTGATTTAGAACTATCAAACAAAGTATTTGATTCAATGATAGATTCGGCTATTGAAACTAAAGATATATTAAAAAAATATTACGATTTAAAAAGTAAAGTTTTAAAAATAGATAAATGTGCTCCTTGGGATGCACCTATAGAACTATATGAAACTGATAAGGAATATACTATAGAAGAAGCATGTGATTTAGTTTTAAAAGCATTAGAACCCCTTGGTGAAGATTATATAAAACATTTTAAAAATGTAATTGATGATAGATGTATTGATTTCTGCCAGTATAAAGGAAAACGTAGTGGTGGATACTGTGTATCATCTCCTGGACTCAAAAATTCAAAAATATTAATGAGTTTCAATAATGATTTACAATCAGTTTCGACAATTGCTCATGAGTCAGGTCATAATGTTCATCATCAATATTTATATGAAAATAATTTTGCAGAGTATAGAATTGTATCATATGTGGTTTCTGAGGTAGCATCTTTAACAAATGAATTTTTACTATCAAATTATTTAATTAACAATGGTAGCAGGGAAGAAGCTTTATCTGGTTTATCAAATATTCTTGCAGTTTTTAATTCAAATTTTTATGGTGGTATACTTGATGGTGATTTTGAAAGAGAATTTTATAAGTATGTAGAAAACGGTGGAACTTTAACAAAAGATTATTTAAATAATTTATATGAAAAAAATTTACTTAAATTTTATCCTATTGAAATTGAAAGTGAATATCAAAAAGAAGCTTGGATTAGTATAGATCA
>URBY01000052.1 GCA_900546245.1 uncultured Mycoplasmatota bacterium
AGGTATTAATGATGGAATAAAACAAACTGCTAAAAACATGTTGAATAAAAATATGCCACTTGAAGACATATCAGATATTACAGGCTTATCAATAGAAGAAATTAATGAACTGAGAAAAAATTGAAATCTTAGTTTTTCTTTACACTTTTTACTTGTTTTTTTCTTATTTACATTTTATTTAATGCATAAATATTGTATAATATTTACTAGGATAGGTGATAATATGAATAAAACAAAAATGATTGCGACTATTGGTCCATCATCTAAATCAAAGGAAACTATTAAACAAATGATACTTTCTGGAGTTGATGTAATAAGAATTAATATGTCACATTCTACATTTGAAGAAGCTAGGGATGTAATATTAAAGATAAGAGATTTAAATAGGGAATTATCTGTTATTACAGGTATTATGATTGATACAAGAGGACCTGAAATTAGAATAACAGAACTAGAGAAAAATAAAATAAAATTAGAAGCTGGTAATACTATTAGAATTGTAAAGAATAATATAAAGGGAAATGAAAGTATGATTTCTCTTACTTTGCCTGAAGCAATTAATTATATTAAAATAGGTGAAAAGATTCTTTTAAATGATGGTAATGTTATTTTAGAAGTATTATCTAATAGTTCAGATGCTTTAATATGCGAAATAAAAAATGATGGGTATATTAAGAGTAATTGTAGTGTTAATGTTCCTAATGCTAATTTTAATTTGAAATTTTTATCAGAATACGATAGAGAAACTGTTAAATTTGCTGTATTAATGCAAGTTGATTATTTAGCTTTATCTCACGTTAAAGATCAATTAGATGTGCTTGATATTAATGATTTATTAATAGAATTATCAGATGATCATATTCAGATTATTAGTAAAATAGAAAATAAAACTGCAATTGAAGAAATGAAAGGTATTTTAAAAGTTAGTGATGGTGTTATGATTGCAAGAGGTGATCTTGGAATTGAACTTGAAATAGAAAAAATACCTAGTATTCAAAAGAAAATTGCATCATATGCAAAAGAAACAGAAAAGATATGTATAATTGCAACTGAAATGTTGTCAACAATGATGGATAATCCAAGACCAACAAGAGCAGAAGTATCAGATGTTGCAAATGCTGTACTAGATGGAACTGATGCTGTTATGCTTTCAAGTGAAACTGCAATTGGAAAATATCCTATTGAAACAGTTAATACTATGAATAAAATTATTGATGAAATAGAAAAAGAAATAAATTATAATGATTTACTTTTAGAATTTAATAGAAAAGATAAAACCGATATACCAACTGCAATTGCTTATAGTACAGTAGATTCTGCTAATAGAATAAATGCAAGTGCAATTGTTTGCTCTACAATGAGTGGTTCTACTGCTAAAAAAATAAGTCATTTTAGACCAAGTGCACCTGTAATTGCAATCTCACCAATTGAAAAAACAGTAAGTGGTCTTACAATTAATTATGGTATAATTCCAGTTAAAGTACCAATGCTTGATTCTACTGATGAAATAATTGAAAAATCAAGAGAAGTTGCATTAGAACAGATGAATTTATCAAAAAATTCAAAAATAGTTATTGCGGGAAGTTTACCATTTAATGTAGATTATACTAATTTTGTAAAAATTGAAGAAATTAAATAAGGAATGTTATTATGGAAAATTTAAAAGAAAAATTGAAACTTGCTAAAGAAGATATAATAAAAAAATATATGTTTCTTGAAGAAAAACAACAAATAGAAGAAGAAATAAAATTAGAGATAGAGGAAATTATTTCTTCTTTTGAAAATCAGGATGAAGAGGAAATAATAGATGAATAAAGAAATAAAAGATGATTTATATAATGAAAAATATAATGAGTATGTAAATGAATTTATAGATAATATAATTTTAGATAATCCATTGATATTAAAAGAGTATCCTATTTTAGAAATAGAGTATAATATTGATGGAACTAAAAAAGATATATATTCTTTAGCGTCAGAACGTGATATTAAAAAAATGCAGTTAAAAAGTGATGAAAATGAAATTGAATATAAATATAATCAAGGTAAATTAAATAAAAAAGAATTTGATGAAGAAATAAATAAAATAAAAGAAAAAATGATAAATCAAGATTTATTATATGATGACTTAATTTTTGAAATAATAAATCAAAATGATCCTAGAATAGTAAAAGAATCAATTATAAAATATAATCTTAATAATATTGATTTATCAAGACTTGCTGAAGCAATAAAATCAGTTTCAGAAAATAAAATAGAGGAATTTAGAAAAAATAATAAAAATTTTATGATTGATAAAATATCATATTGGAATTATAAGTATGATAAGATATCTAAAGGAATAAGTAAGGCAAGAGAAATAGAAAGTTTTATATTAAATTTAATAAGTGAACAATAAAATTTTGAATAAAAATCTCATTTTTGGTCAAAAAGTACTTGAAAGGAGATTTTTTTTATGTCAAAACACAAAGTAGAAATAACTGGTATAAAAACATCAGAATTAAAAGTACTTACAAATGATGAACAAATGGAATTATTTAATAAAATGAAAAATGGAGATAAATTAGCAAGAGAACAAATAATAGAAGGAAATTATAGACTAGTATTAAGTTTACTTAAGAAGTTTACAAACAGATGTGATAATATGGATGATTTATTTCAGGTTGGATGTATTGGACTTTGTAAAGCAGTAGATAATTTCGATTTATCATATAATGTAAGATTTTCAACATATGCAGTTCCTATGATAATTGGTGAAGTAAGAAGATATTTAAGAGATGATAGTATGATAAGAATATCTAGAAGTATTAAAGACTTAGCTTATAGAACTCTAAAAGCAAAGGAAGAATTTATGATAAATAATGGTAGAGATGCTAACGTAAGTGAATTATCAAAAATATTAAATGAAGATGAAGTAGATATAATATTTGCTTTAGAAGCAACAAGAGGAACTGTAAGTATGTTCGAACCAATATACAATGATGGTGGAGAAACAATATATTTATTTGATCAAATCGAAAATCCAAATGAATCAAGTAGTAACTGGAATAATAAAATAATACTTGAAAATGCAATAAATAAATTAAAAACAAAAGAACAATTTATATTATTACAAAGATATTTAATGGGAAAAACTCAAATGGAAATAAGTGATGAACTAGGAATTAGTCAGGCACAAGTATCTAGAATAGAAAAAAATGCATTAAGTAATGTAAAAAAATTAATAAAATAAAAAAATTCTCTTTTAAAGTTGATAATAAATTCTTTATTTGATAAAATGTATTTACATAAAAAAAGGAGAAAAATATGAAAAAGGGAAAATTATTTGTAATATCTGGTCCAAGTGGTGTTGGAAAAGATACTATTGTAAATGAATATTTAAAAGAAAATGATGCACATTTATCAGTAAGTGCAACAACAAGAAATCCAAGAGAAGGAGAAATCCATGGAATTCACTATTACTTTTATACAAATGAAGAATTTGAAGATAGAATAAAAAAAGGTGATTTCTTAGAGTATGCAACTTACAATAATTGTTATTATGGAACACCAAAATCAAAAATAGAAGAAAAATTAAATGAAGGAATAAATGTAATACTTGTAATAGAAGTACAAGGTGCAAAAAAAGTAAAAGAATTAATAAAAGAAAGTGTACTTATATTTATACTTCCACCAAGTATTGAGGAATTAGAAGAAAGATTAAAAGTACGTAATTTAGATAGTGAAGAAATGATTCAAAATAGATTAAAGATTGCAGAAGAAGAAATAAAAGAAGCAGGATTCTATGATTATGTGCTTGTAAATAAAGATGTAAAAGGTGCGGTAAATAAACTTAAAATGATAATAGATGAAGAAAATGAAAAAGATTAAGAAGTAAAATTATTTCTTAATCTTTTTTGCAGTATAATAAAGTTCTTCAAGTTTTTCATAAGTTGGACAAGAAAGTTTACTTTTTAACTCATCAAGTAAATTCTTGGGTTCACCATAATAAAACTCTTTATAATATTTTTTAATATAATCATAAATTATTTCATCCTCATTATTTTTAAGTACTATATTATTTTTTTTCGCATATTCTTTAATATGGTTTATAGATAGTTTATCAACATAACTTTTTAAAATAAAATCATTCAAATTTAACACCTCTAATAAAAAATATGTTATATAAAGGAAATTATGAAGCAAAATAATTATGGAGGATTTTTTATGGAAAACAAAGCACTAAATAATAGATTAATTATAATTTCAATTTTTGTTTTTTTATTTTTTAGTGCACTTACACTAAAACTTGTAAATGTTCAAATAATAAATAAAGATAAATATAAAAAGAGCTTGGATGATATAAAAGTGGATGAAGTATATAGTACATCAACTCCAAGAGGTAGAATATTTGATAGAAATTATAATTTACTTGTAGATAATGTTGGAGTTAGAACAATATACTATAAAAGAAAACCAGAAACAAGTACTAAAACTCAAATAGAATTAGCGTATAAAATGGCTGATAAAATAGATCTTGATTATAGTAAACTTGCTAAAACTAATTTAAAAGAATTTTATCTTGTAAATAATAAAGACAAAGTTAATAAAAAAATAACAGGAAAAGAAAGAGAATTATTAAAACAAAGAAAAATTACTATATCAGATATAAATAATCTGAAAATGGAAAGAATTACAGATGAAGAACTATCTAATTATGATGAGAAAGATAAAAAGGCCGCTTATATCTATTATTTAATGAATAAGGGCTATTATTATGATGAGAAAATAATTAAAACTTATGCAAGTGATGAAGAGTTCGCATATGTATCAGAACATGTAAAAGAACTGAAGGGATTTAATGTTAAACTAGAATGGGAAAGAAAATATTTATATGGCGATACATTTAAAACTATTTTAGGAAGTGTATCGACTAATGAATCAGGTATTCCATTTGAACTTAAAGATAAATACTTATCAGAAGGCTATTCACTTAATGATAGAGTAGGAGTATCTTACTTAGAATATCAGTATGAATCACTTTTAAAAGGAGATAAAGCAACATACTTATTAAATGATGATAATTCATATACAGTTATAAAAGATGGAATAAGAGGAAATGATATTGTTTTAACAATAGATATAAATCTTCAAAAAGAAGTAGAACAAATATTAACTGAAGAAATAGTAAATGCTAAAATGAATAATGCTAATACTACTTATTATAATGGTTCACATGTAATAGTAACAGACCCTAAAACAGGTGAAATACTTGCAATGGCAAGTAAACAGGTAGTAGCTAATAATGGTGAATATAAAGTGTATGATAATACTCCAGCACTTTTAACTAATCCAGTAACTCCAGGTTCAATTGTAAAAGGTGCATCAATGAGTGTTGGATATAAAACAGGAGCAATAGATATAGGAACGAAAATGCTTGATGAGTGTGTAAAAATAAGAAATACACCAGCAAAATGTTCATGGACAAAAGGACTTGGCTATTTAGACGATGTAAAAGCACTTGCATATTCATCTAATGCATATCAGTATAAAACAGCAATGAAAGTCGCAGGAGCAAATTATTATT
>URBY01000053.1 GCA_900546245.1 uncultured Mycoplasmatota bacterium
GCCTTATTCTGACTAGCCTTATTCTGACTAGCCTTATTCTATATTTAAGTATACAACCCCTTATTATCTATTGGCAAGTGTTTTTTTGAAATTTATTATTTATTTTACACTCTAAGATTATTAATACTATCTTGATAATTTATACTATTAGTTATATAACTTCCTGATACAATAATATCTGCATAATCTTTTACTAAAAAAACAGTATCATCATTAATTCCACCATCTATTTCTATTTCATAAGAATAATCTTTTTGTAATTCTCTTAATTTTTCTAATTTAGGAATAATTTCTTTCATAAACTTTTGTCCACCTTTTCCAGGCACAACACTCATAACTAAAATAGTATCTATTTTATCTAAATAAGGTAAAATAATATCTATATTGGTATCAGGATTAATCGCAAGTCCTACTTTTATACCATTATCTTTTATATTTTTAATATATTTATCTATTGCTTTATTCTCTATATGAAATGTTATATTATTTGGTTTTAAAATAATATATTCATCTATTATAGTATCAAGATTAGTGCTCATAATATGTACATCTAATTTTTTATTAGAAAAAGAGCCTATTTCCTTTGACTCATCAATGTTAAATGATATGGATTCTGTAAAACTACCATCCATAATATCTAAATGTAAGTAATCAGCATCAGTCATATTTAGTTTATTTATTGCTTCTTTATAATTTTCTTTTTCACTTAATATTGAAACAGCTACTTTCAAATTTAATCACTCTCTTTTCTCTAAAATAAATTTAACATAATTATCATATCTACTTTTTAATATTTCGTTATTTGATACTCTTCTTTTTATTTCACAATCATCTTCATTTACATGCATACAGTCTCTATACTTACATTTATCTTTATATTCATTAAATTCTATAAAATTATCTCTTATATCTTCTTTATTCATTCCTATAAAGTTAAGTGATGAAAAACCAGGAGTATCTGCGACATAACCATCAAATAATTCAAATAATTCTGTATGTCTTGTTGTATGTTTTCCTCTTCCAAGAGCTTTACTTATTTCTCCTGTCTTTAAATCCATACTTTTTTCAAGTTTATTAATTAAACTTGATTTACCAACACCTGTTTGACCAGTTAAAATAGTTACATTACCATCAAATATCTTTTTTATATCTTCAATTTGAGTATTTATAAATACTTTATATCCTATTTTCTTATAATATGCAATTATTTCATCCATTTCTTTTGTATTATCTAATAAATCATACTTAGAAATACATATAACAGGCATAATATTATTAAATTCTATTATATCTATCATTTTATCTAATAAATTAGATGAAAAATCTGGTTCTTTTGCACTTGTTACTACAAGTGCTATATCAATATTTGAAACAGGAGGTCTTATAAGTTCATTTTTTCTTTTCATTATTTCTTCTATTAAATTTTTTTCTTTTGTTATTTTTACAAAATCACCAACAAGAGGCGTTATTTTTTTATTTCTAAAAACGCCTCTTGCTTTACATATATATGTGTTTCCATCTTCACATTTAACAGTATAATCATTACTTACTATTTTAATTATTCTTCCAATCATTAATTATCCTCTTCTTCATATGGAACCATTCCATCATCAGTATTAGTATGATCATCACCTGCTTCTGCTTCTTTACTTTTCTTAGTTACTTTTATTTTTAAAGTTACTCTTTCTGCTATTGTAGATCCAGCAGGTCTACTTTGATAAATAATTGTACCAGCATCTTTTGTATCATCTTCTACTTCTTCTTTTTCTAAAGTAATATCATACTCTTTACAAAAACTTTCTACTTCACTTACGCTGTATCCTTCTTTAACAAAATCAGGATATTCTTTTTCGATTTTTGGTAAATAAAGTGTAATTGTATCACCTTTTACTAAAGTAGCATCTTTTTTTACAGATTGATCTATAATTAAATCTTCTTTTCCTTTATATTTAGCTTTATCATCAACTGCTTTATATTCTATATTTACAACTAATCCTTTTACTTCTAGACTAGCCTCTACTTTATTATAATCTTTATTTGTATAATCTTCTATTTTAATTTTTTCACTACCAAGTGATTTATATATTGTTATTTTAGCACCTTTTTTTACTGTTTCTCTAGCACCTGGTAAAGTTTTAGAAACCTTTCCTTTATCTACTTCATCAGTATAATCATCTTTTACTTTTGTTTCAACACTAAGTCCAGCTTTTTCAAGTTCTTTTGTAGCACTTCTAACAGATAAACCACTAACATCAGGTACTTTTACATCAGGTGTTTTAAATACTGTTGGAATAATTACTATAATAAATAAGAATGCAAACATAATTACTGAACAAATTATAATTAATGCTTTTGTGGTTTTACTCATTTTTTTCTTTGGTTCTTCTTCTACAGTTTTAATAATTGGTTTTTCTTCAGGAATACCTTTTTCTTTATTTACTTTAAGTTCATCTTTTAAAGTATCTAGTACCTTAGTTTCATCTAAGTCATCTTCTGGATACTTAAATACAAATCTTTTTTCATTTGCTCTATCTTTATCAAGTGCAGTTTTTAAATCATCATGTAACTCACGAACATTATTATATCTATTTTTTGGATTTTTAGCAGTTGCTTTAAATATTATATTTTCAACTGATTGTGGTACTTTTGGATTTATTTTTCTAATACTTGGCATTGGATCTTTTATATGTTTAAGTGCTATTTCTACTGCTGTTTCACCTCTAAAAGGCATTGTACCCGCAAGCATTTCATAAAATAATATACCTAATGAATATATATCACTTTTAATAGTTGAACCTTTACCTGCGGCTTGTTCTGGTGGTAAATAATGAACTGAACCCATTACTGAATTTGTTTGTGTTAAATCAGATGCATTTATTGCCATTGCAATACCAAAGTCTGTTATTTTTACCATACCATCTTCAAGTATCATAATATTTTGTGGTTTTATATCTCTATGGATTATATATGAATCATGTGCATGTGCAAGTCCATCTGTTAACTGAAGCATAATATCTATTGCTTCTGGTACAGTTAAATGTCCTCTTTTTTTAATTAATTGCTTTAGTGTTTGTCCATCAATATATTCCATTACAATATAAAAGTTACCATTATCTTCACCCACATCATACATCTCAACTATATTAGGATGTGACAAGCTTGATGCAGATAATGCTTCTCTTTGAAATCTTCTAACAAATTTTTCATCATCTGCAAGATCTCCTCTTAATACTTTAACCGCAACATTTCTTTCTAAAATAGTGTCATAAGCAAGATAAACATTTGCCATTCCACCTTCACCAATTAATTTAATAATTTCATATCTATCATTAATTTTATCGCCTTTAGAAAACATTATAATTCTCCTTCCCCATCATTTAACATAAGACAAGCAATAGAAATATTATCTGTTCCCCCTCTAACATTACTCTTTCTAATTAACCTTGTTACTTTTTCTTCTAGTGATCCAGCTCCTACAATTACTTTTTCTATTTGAGTTTCATTAAGCATAGAAGTAAGTCCATCACTAGATAATAAAATACCTTCTATTCCATCATCTACAACATCAAAAATATCTACTTCAGCTGGATTATTCGCACCAAGTGCTCTCATAAGAATATTTTTTTTGGGATGATTTTTTGCTTCTTCAGGAGTAAGTTCACCAGAAGATACAAGTAAATTTACTAGTGTATGATCCTTTGTTACTTTATATAATTTTGAATTTTTAATAACAAAACCAGATGAATCACCAACATTACCAAAAAGTAAATAATCTTTTGTATAAAGTGCAATTACAAAAGTTGTACCCATTCCTTTACTTTCTTCATGTGCATCAGTATATGCAAAAATTGATTTATTAATATCTGCAACTTCTTCTCTTATCCAATTAATTGCTTTATCTTTATCACCTAATGATTCAAGTGAATTAAATTTATTAGTAATATGTTCTATGGCCATATTAGATGCAACTTCACCAGCTTTATGACCACCCATTCCATCTGCTACTGCAAGTAAATACTCATTATTTGAATTTTTTAGTATTATTACACTGTCTTCATTATGATCACGTACTTTACCAGTATCTGTTAAGAAAAATGATTTCATTTATTTTCCTCCTCTATTTTAGATCTTAATTGTCCACATGCAGCAGATACTTTAGATCCAAATTCCCTTCTTATTGTTACATTTATATTATTCTCTTTTAGTATACCACAAAACCTTGTTATTTGAGAAGATAAAGAACGTTTAAATCCTATATTATTTGTTTCATTATATGGAATAATATTTACATAACAGTTTATTCCTTTTAAAAGATTAGATAGTTCTTTGGCGCACTCATCTGTATCGTTAACACCCTTTAACATAATATATTCAAATGTTACTCTTCTATTTGTTAATTTTAAATATTCTTTAACACTTTCTATAAGTTCATTTATATCATATGCTTTATTTATTTTCATAATTTTATTTCTAATTTCATTATTAGGTGCATGCAAGCTAATCGCAAGATTTACGCCTAATCCCTCTTTAGCAAATTCTTTTATTTTAGGAACTATACCTGATGTACTAACAGTAATATGTCTAATTCCTATCGCAAGAGCGTATGCATCATTTATTATATTAATAAAATCCATTACATTATCATAATTATCAAATGGTTCGCCTATTCCCATAACAACTACATGACTTATTCTATCCTTTATATCTTCTTCTACTTTTAATACCTGAAGAAGCATTTCATCAGATGTTAAATTTCTTACTTTTTTAAGTCTACCACTTTCGCAAAAAGCACACCCCATATTGCATCCTATTTGTGATGATACACATATACTTTTTCCATAGTCATGTTCCATTAAAACAGTTTCAATTTTATTTCCATCAGATAGTTCAAATAAATACTTTTTAACAAGTTCATCTTCTTCTTTTCTTATAATTTTTATATCATTGAAATAAAAATCTTGTTTTAAAAGTTCTATTGTTTCTTTTTTTATATTACTCATTTCATCAAATGATTTAATTCTTTTTCTATATACCCACTCAAATATTTGAGTAGCTCTAAATTTTTTATCATTATTTTTTACAAAGTATTCTTCTAATTTACTTCTAGTAATTCCATAAATACTTTTCATTTTATCACCAACTCACTAATAAATTATATCATTTTAATATTATAAATAAAAGAATAACAAAAGAATTTACAAACATTTATAAAAATTAATAGTAAAATAATAGTAAAGAAATTAATCTATCATATATCTTAATTTTTTTATTCTTTTATCACTTTCTTCTTTTAATAATAATGTTCTTACATATATATTTAAAAATTTATAATAATCTTTTTCAAGATTTGATAAAGATAGTTCTTTAAGATTACGATTGGAAGACAAACATTCTCCTCCAATTTTTTGTAGGTTTGGTGCATAAATATTTTCTAATATATTATTA
>URBY01000054.1 GCA_900546245.1 uncultured Mycoplasmatota bacterium
GAAAATCGTGAAAAATAGTCAATTTGTTTTAAATCAGGTTATTATATCTTAGATTCAAATTTTAGATTACTATTTTCCCATTCTGATATTTATTTCGTTGTGTTCACTTACGATTTTGCTTCGTTCACAAACAAGCCAAGAATTAGAATTTTAGAGTATGGACTTGGTGAAAAAACTAATATAGATTTACCAGTTGAATCATATGGATATAAAGGTACAAGTTATGAATCAGGCCATTTACTTGATATGGCTATAGGACAATATGATACATATACACCAGTTCAAATAGCAAGTTATATAAGTACTCTTGCTGCAAATGGTAATAGGTATAAACTTCACTTACTTAAAGAAGTTCATGAAAAAACTAATAATGAAAAAATGGGTAAAATAATAAGTACTGTTGAACCAGAATTAATTGGTACTGTAGATTTAGAGCAAAAATATAAAGACAGAATAAAACTTGGTTTTGAATCTGTTATGAAGAGTTTAGGATATGGCTATATGGGAACAGTTCCAAGTCCAGCAGGTAAAACAGGTACAGCAGAAAGTTTCTATGATTCAGATGGTGATGGAAAGATAGATGTACCAACAATATCAAAAGGATTTATAGGATATGCACCTAGTTATGATCCTAAGTTTGCTATTACTGTTTTATCTCCTAATGTAAGATATAGTACAACATCTGAATATACTTCACCAGTAAACAGTAAAATAAGTTCAAGAGTATCAAATAAAGTATTTGAAATTTTAAAATAATGTGATATAATTAGTTAGTATATGAAAAAAAGGAGGAGTTACTAATGGCAAACGGAAAGAAAAAAGAAGCTAGAGGACATGTAGCTTTAGAATGTACTGAATGTAAAGAAAACAAAGGTTTATCAAAAGAAAATTATTTTGTTTCAAAAAATAGAACAAATACACCAGATCGTTTAGAATTGAATAAGTATTGTCCTACTTGCAAGAAACATACAGTTCACAAAGAAAAGAAAAAATAAAAAGATTTAAAGGTGAATTATGAATAAAATAGTTGTGGTTGGTTGTGGTAATGTTGGAGTTAAATATGCTTCAGAACTATTAAGTACGAACTCTAATATTGATGAATTAATATTAATAGATATTAATAAAGAAAAGGCAATGGGAGAAGCAATGGATTTAAGTAATACTCTTTATTGTCTTGGATTAAAAACTGTTATAAAAGCAGGAACTTATTTAGATGCAAAAGATGCTAAAATAGTTGTAATTGCAGCAGGAGCAAATCAAAATAAAAATGAAACTAGATTAGATTTAGTTAATAAAAATAGCAAGATAATTAAAGATATTACTTTAAAAATTGTTAAATCAGGATTTAATGGTATATTTTTAATTGCTTCAAATCCTGTTGATGTAATGACATATTTAGTAAGAAAATATTCTAAATTTCCAGCTGGAAAAGTAATTGGCAGTGGTACTATGCTTGATACAAGTAGACTTGCCTATTTACTTTCTCATAAGTTAGATGTTAATATTAAAGATATTAATGCTTATGTCTTAGGTGAACATGGTGATAGTAGCTTTGCTGTATGGTCAAGTGCTAAAGTTGGATCTGTTTTAATTAAAAATATTATTCCAAAAGAAGAACTTGGTATATTAGAAGATAAAGTTAAACATATGGCATATAAAATTATTGAATTAAAAGGTGAAACTAGTTATGGCATAGGAATGTGTTTAGTTAGTATAACTAATGCTATATTAAATAATGAAAATAAAGTTTTAGTTGTTTCATCTTTATATGATGACATATATTTAAGTATGCCATCTGTAATTAATGAAAGTGGAATTAAAGGTGTTATGAAGGTGGAACTTACTAAAGAAGAAGAAGCAAAATTAAAAAATTCCGCAAAAATAATAAGACAAACAATAAAAAGTCTGGAGGAATAAATTATGATGATAGATATAAATGATATAAAGAATGGTATGACTGTTATAGTTGAAGGAAATTTATATCAAATAGTTGAATTTTTACATGTTAAACCAGGTAAAGGTGCAGCATTTATGAAAACCAAACTTAAAAATTTAAGAACTGGTGGAACTATAGAAAAAACATTTAATACTAATATAAAAATAGAAAAAGCAAATATTTCTAAAAAAACAATGCAATATTTATATAATACTACTGATATGTATTATTTTATGGATATGAATACATATGAACAAGTAGAATTAAATGAATCACAAATTGAAAATGAAAAGAAATATTTAAAAGAAAACTTAGAAGTTGAACTTGTATATTTTGAATCTGAACTTATAGGTTTGAATTTACCAGAAAAAGTAGAATACAAAGTAACATATACAACAGATGCAGTTAAAGGAAATACTTCAACAAATGCACTTAAAGATGCAACTTTAGAAAATAATCTTGAAGTAAAAGTACCTTTATTTATTTGTGAAGGCGATGTAGTAGTTATTTCTACTAAAGATGGTAAATATGTATCTAGAAAATAATAGAGAAATCTATTATTTTTTTCTTTTAGAATAGTGTAAAAAATATCTTGACAAAACGCTTCCGGGGGGTATACTTAAAGTAATAAGTATAGTATGAGGGAGTAAAAAAGGTATGAAAATAAATAATAAAGGATATGCAAGTACAATAATAATGTTTAGCATTCTAACACTATTTTTAATAAGTATGTTAATGCTAGTTAAGACAATGAATAATTCTAGTTCTTTAAATAAAAAAATAACAGAAAAAGTAGTAGATAATATAGATTATGATGCATCTGGTAGTGTTCAAGATAGACTATCAGTTTTAGAAAATAAAGTATCGAATTTAAAAAGTGAAGTAATAAATGAAATATATCCGGTAGGAAGTATATACATGAGTACAGAAGATGATACAGTAGAAAAAGTACAAAATAAATTTGGAGGAACATGGGAAAAATATGCACAAGGTAGAACTTTGATAGGAGAAGGAACCACTGTTGATACTAATGGAAATGCACTAACTTATAATGTAGGAAATATTGGGGGAAGTAGTAGTGCAAGTATTTCACATAGTCATACGATTTCTAATCATTCACATACTTATAGTTGGTCAGGTAATCATAGTCATGAACTTCCAATATTTATGTATGGAAGTAATGTATATTTTCCTTGGAATGTGTACGGACATGTTGTAAATTTATCATTCAAATCAGATGGTGTTTATGTTGCAAATGCTGGTGGAACATCTGGTGTAAATACTCAGCCTGCAACAGTTAGATATTATTCGGGAGCATCAACTATAAATGTTTCTGGTACAACGAGCTCTAATGGTGCACAAACAATTTCTTATAATGGTAACGTTTCAGTAATGCAACCATATATAACAGTATATATGTATAAGAGAGTTAGTTAGAACTTTATTAATATTTTAAATAAAATATTTTTGTACTATATTAAAAAAATCTTCATATATTTTATTAGTAGATATTTGGAGGAGAAAAAATATGATTAATAAACAAGGAATTTGGCTTTTAACATTATTTAGTTTAATTTTAGTATTAAGTGTATATTATATTACTATGCCATCAGAATTTTTAGCAAGTGCGAGCAAAAATGTAAGTGAAAATAATAAAGAGGTAACAAAAGTAAAAGAAAGCGAAATAATATCTACTTTGAAAGTAGAAAATGAGGAAGAAAGAAACGAGAAAATTAGTGAACTACAAACAATTTTAACAAAAGATGGTTCTACTAGTGAAGAAAAAAATAATGCGTATGAAGAGTTAAAAACAATAAATATAATTAAAGGAAAAGAAGAAGAAATAAGCTCAAAAATCAAAGAACAATATAACTTAGAAAATTTTGTGAAAATAAAAGATGATCAAGTAAGAGTAGTAATTATAAAAAATGAACATGATACAAAACTTGCAAATGACATAATGAATTTAGTTCAAAAAAACTTTGACTCAAAAATGTATATATCAATAAAATTTCAAAAATAACAATTATGTTATTTTTTTTAACATAAAATTTTTTTTAACATAAAATAATATGAGTAATTATATATACACCTCTAAAGAGAAAGTGAGGATAAAAATGAGCAAAGGAATATTGACAAAAAGAGAAAGAGAAGTATTCGAATTGTTAATTAAAAATTATACTACAAGAGATATTGCAGAAAAATTAAATATAAGTGAAAAAACAGTTAGGAACCATATATCAAATGTAATGCAAAAACTAGGTGTTAAAGGAAGAAGTGGAGCTGTAGTTGAACTACTCAAATTAAATGAGATTTCTTTATAAGAAAACTCATTTTTTTTAATTTCTTGCATATATTTTTTTAGGTGATACTATAATGATACAAAGATTTTCAATAAAAAAAATTGGTAAATATACTGTACTTTTATTTATTGTTTTTTTATTTTATTTGTTTCCTAATAAAGTAAATTATGATTTAGATAAAGAAGTAAGTAAGGATATTAGTATTAATTATCATGATATATTTTTAATAGATAAAAATAATTATATAGCTAAGACTAATATTCAGGTAAGATCATTGAGGGCAGATTCACTTATTGATGAACTAATAGAAGCAATGACAATTGATGGAAAATATCAAGATAAGATACCTAATGGATTTAGGGGTGTTTTACCATCTGATGCAAAATTATTAAGTAAAAAAATTGATAATAATATAGTAATCTTAAACTTTAACTCAAATTTGTTTGATGTGAGTAATGAACTTGAGGAAAAAGAATTAGAAGCAATAATTTATACAATTACTTCTATAGAAAAGATAGATACAGTTAAAATTCAAATTGAGGGTAAGGAATTAACTAAATTACCTAAATCTGGTAAATTATTACCAAGTGAATTAAAAAGAGAATATGGAATAAATAAAATATATAATATTGATAGTATAAAAGATGTAACTAAAGTAATTATTTATTATACTAATAAAAATAATAACGATGATATTTATTATGTTCCAGTAACAAAATATATTAATAGTAAGGATGATAAAATAAAAATAATAATAGATGAACTTACAGGTAAATTTTCTTTTGAAAGTAATTTGATGAGTTATTTAAATTATAATACAAAATTACTTGATTATAGTTTAAATGAAAATGAAATAGATTTAAACTTTAATGAATATTTATTTGATAATACAGAAAATAAAAAAGTATTAGAAGAGGTAATATACAGTATTTCATATTCAGTAAAAGATAATTATGATATTGATGTTATTAATTTTTTTGTAAATAATGAAAATTTGATGTAGATTGCACACATTTGCCAGGGCGGG
>URBY01000055.1 GCA_900546245.1 uncultured Mycoplasmatota bacterium
CGAATTAATTTATCTTTTTATTTAGTGAGTACTTGACAGGTACTAGTATCATTGACACTTTCTTTTATTTCATTTATATATTCATTTGCAATCTTCGTATCATTAAAAGGTATTTTATCACCTTTTATAGATATAAATTCTTCATGACCTTTACCTAAAATTAGTAATGTATCATTTTCTTTTAGCATATCTATTCCTTTTGTAATTGCATCTTTTCTATCTCTAACTATTTCATAATTATCATATTTTAATCCCTTTGTCATATCTAAATATATTTCTTCTTGATTTTCAAAGTGTGGATCATCATGAGTCATTATTACATACTTAGCATTTTCACATGCAATTCTTGACATTTTTATTCTTTTATCTTTATCTCTATCTCCAGTACAACCAAATACTACATAAACATTCCCCTTTGTTACTTTATGAGCAACTTCAAATACTTTAATCATTGCATCTGGTGTATATGCATAATCTACTATTATTAAATTACTATTATATTTTAGTATTTCTGTTCTTCCCTTTGGAAGGTTTAAATCGCAAACACTTTTTATTATTAAATCAAAAGGAATATTTTCTAAAGTCATAATAACAATTGAAGACATTAAATTATAAATATTATATCTTCCTATTAAATTAGTTTTAAAACTATAAGTATTATTTAAATAAGTAACATCAAATACTGTATTATGATTTATTACTTCATAAGATGTTATTTTAAAGTCACCACCATTAAAACCATAAGTAAAGTTATTATTATCTTTTAATAAATAATATTCTTTATAATTATCATCATAATTAACTATTGCTTTTCCATCACTTTTTAAATTTTTAAATAATTCTTGTTTAGCAAGTGCATAATTTTCCATTGTCTTATGAAAATCTAAATGATCTTGTGTAAGGTTTGTAAATACTGCATAATCAAATTTTAAACTTTCTACTCTTTTATTTGCAAGACCTTGACTACTTACTTCCATAATTACATATTCACAATTTTTATCATAACACTCAAGTAATAATTCATATAGATCATATATATCAGGTGTTGTATTATTTAAACTTCTTACTTTTTCATTAATATAAAAACCAATAGTTCCAATATAACCACATTTCTTGCCTATTTTATTTAATATTTCATGAAATAAATAAGCAGACGTTGTTTTTCCGTTTGTTCCTGTTATTCCAATTATTTTAAGTTTATTTATTTTATCACCATAATTTTCATTTAAGTAATTAATTAAATATTCTCTTGTATCTTTAACAACTATAGTTTCTACACTATAACTTCCTTCTTCACAAATTATTTTACTTGCACCATTTTCTATTGCTTTATTTATGTAGTTATGTCCATCATTATCTATTCCCCTTAGTGCAATAAATATATCCCCTTTTTCAACTTTTCTTGAATCTACTTTTATTTTCATACCCTATACCCTATTTCTTACAAATTAATAATATAAAATATGACAAATATTGTCAATAATTTATTGTTATTAGTTTACATTACTTTTTTACTCTTTTATAAACTTTTTCACTCGCTCTATAAACTTGTTCATCTGTTATTGATGAAAGTAAATACTCTGGATTTTTGTTATTCTTATTAGTCACAATTCTTTCAAATAAACTAACTAGATTTTGATTTATTCCAATATATTCTAAATAATTCATATATTCATAAAATTCTTCAATCGCTACTGTATTTAAATTACTACCATATAAATAATTTAAAATAACCATTATATAACAATATAAATCTGAATTTTCATCAGCAATAACATGTCCTAGTACATCTCTGTCTTCATTAATATTATATTTTCCCTTTACATTATTTAATAATGCTTTAGGAGTTAATAATCTCGCAGGACATGCCGCATTCGTTCCAATTTTTGCACTATCTAAATCAATAATTGAAAGTTCACAATTTGAAGGATTAACTATAAAATTAGTAACATTTAAATCATTGATATAAAAATCTTTAAGAGGTGTTGTTTTTCTAATATAACTTAATTGATTTAACATCTCTCCTATTTTCTTTAAATAAAATAACTTATCTTTTGGTTTTATATCCTTATTTTCTAAAAAGGAATATAAATTAATTCCATTTACTTTTGGTATTGTAAAACCTTCAATACTTCCACCTACTGATAATATTGAATCTGGAATCCAAAAATTATTTGGCATATATTCTTTATTACTATCAAGCATTTCTAAAGTATATAACTTATTACCAAAACGCTGACCACTTTTATAAACTAGTTTTTTAAAAACTTTATCTTTACCTTTTTCCCTAAATTCAAACAATTCAGATTCTGTATGCATTATATTATCTGGTAAATCTAATGGTTTTAGCGATTTAAATCTTTTTTGCGACATTGATATAATTCTCATATAAAAACCCCCTCGATTAGTTTGATAGTATATCATAATTAACAAAATTCATCAAATTTTTTTATTTTCTTTTTCTATCCATTTCATTATTACATTTACTATATAATCTATTTCTTCTTCTGAAAGAGTTTTATTCATATCTATTTTGTGCCATTTATAAAGACAAGATCTACAGCAGGTTGCAGTTGCGTGCTGTGATATAAATACTGGATGTCCTTTATATGGTGTTTGCTTACCATCATTATTTATTACTTTAGGAGCAAGTCTTTTTGTAATAAAATCTTTAGCGTGTTCTCTTATTTTATCCATACCTTTATCTTTTATATATTCTTTATCTTTTTCTTTTAAATGAAAACTACTTCTAAATTTTGATTTAGATAATGAATATAATATTTTATCAATATTTTCCATAAAATCACCATATATATAATAACACAAAAAGTGACAAAAAAGTCACTTATTCAGTAGTATAATCATCGTCACAACTAATATTTATATATTCTCTATCGCCTATATTCGTTTTTTTAGTATAACATCTATTAGTATAAGAACCACAATCTAATTTATCATTACTAGCATTATATTTGCACATACTTCCAGTATCATCAGATATCTTATATTCTAAATTATATACTTCATAAATATTATTTTCTTTTTTATAATCAAAATTATATAATTTTCTAAGATTATCCATTAATTTATTAATAGTATTTTCATTAGCAGTTATTTTTAAATCAAAGTAACCAAAATCATAACTTCTAATTATATTATTCTTTAAATCTTTTATAACTTGCGATATTAAATTAATAGAACTTTCTTGATGTCCATAAATAGTTAAAACATTCATTTTATATTCAATTCTACTATCTTTATCCATTTTTAAATATTTATCATCATATATACCTGATATTTTAATTTTATCATCTTCCATATTATTATCTATTTCATACTTATAACTTGTATTTAAATAATAACTGTCACTATTAGTAATAAGCATATTATCTTTATAATTAATTTCTTCTGAATGATTCTTTAAATTTAAAATACCATCCATATTATCAACAATTTTAAAATCTTTAATTCCAAGAACAAATATACCAATACCTATTCCTGATACAATTATACTTGTTAAAAATGTTATTAATAATATTTTATAATTATATTTTTTATCAAATATAAACCCTATTATTAACATTAATATTATTACATTTATTATAAGTAATGCTAATATTGCAATTGTACTTCCAATAAATATAGCATTTGAAAAACTAAAGTAAAGCGAAATTATAAAGAAAATTGCAAACATTAATAATGTAAACATAAAGAATAATCCAAAGAAAAATACAAATACTTTAACAAACATAATTATTATTTTAGAAAGCACTGATAAAAAAGCAAATGGTCTAGTATTTTCATCTCTAATAATAATTCTATCTTTTTTATCTTCTTTTATTTTACTTTTTTCTTCTTTCTTTTTATCATCTTTTGTATCTATTTTTTCTTCATTAATAATTTCATCATAATAATTTAAATATCTTATTTTAAATACATGAACTAAAACTATAAATGAAATTATTGTCCAAATAAGCATAAGAACACTTTTAATTATTCCGTTAAATATTTCCATTCCTTTTTCAAATGGATAAAATCCACTTAAAACTCCCTCTGAAAAGCCAACAAATAAATATCCTAAAACTAGCATAATAAGTGCGATTATAATCATTTCTATTACACATTTAAATCCACTTGTAAATTTCATTCTAGAAAACATATTAATTGTTTTAGTAATAAAATCTAAAAATGAATCAACCATTACATTTATATTATTTTTACTTTTTCTTTCTATACTTTCTACATCAGTTATATTGTCATTAATAAGATCATCCATAGTACATTCAAATATATTACATATTTGTACTATCTTATCTGTTTCAGGATATGTATTATTACTTTCCCATTTTGATACACTTTGTCTTGATACACCTAATTTCTCTGCAAGTTCTTCTTGAGACAATCCTTTCTTTTTTCTTAAGGTAATTAACTTATCACCAAATTTCATATTTTTTCCTCCTTTTCATTTTTAATTTTATATCATTTTAAGGTTGCATTCCAGCAACTTTACTTGGTATTTTTGTAAAGTTTCGGTTGCATTACATTTATTATAACAAAAAATAGCTCTTTTAGAGCTATTTAATTAAATCTTTAATTTGTTTTATAATAGTATCTTTTTCTGCACCACTTACATATATATAATATCCATTATATTCTTCTTTTGTCATATTATTTAGCATATCAATTTTTGATTGATTATTATTTGGTTTATCTTCTCCTTCAAATCCTGCTTGTGTAACTCTATCTATTAATACACTTACATATGTATCTAATGCACTTTTTACTCTTTTCTCATTTCCTTTACTTGGTTTTACTGCTAAATACATATTTTCACTTGGTTCATTATATGCTGGAATACTTCCTACATAATCATCTACTTCTTCTTTTATAAGTCCTAATGATGTTAATAATATATTTTCATCTACCTTTTGTAAATTTTCAAGTGTATCCTTATCTTTTACATTATTTATTATTTCTTCATTCTTTCCTTCATTTTTTTCATCAATTGTCTTTCCACATCCTGTTAATAAAACTATTCCTACTAATAATACTATACCTATTTTTTTCATTTTTTTCTCCTCCTAATTACAACTATAATATACTTTTTTTCTAAATGCAGCACTTAAACCTGTTCCTGTACATGCACCACCATTTCCATTATCTAATTCTCCTGAACTAGGTGATCTATATT
>URBY01000056.1 GCA_900546245.1 uncultured Mycoplasmatota bacterium
ATGCGAGTGGTAATGGAGGAGTTTATAAAGAAGAAACAATAAAGTGGATAAACTTTATGAAAGAAAATAATTTAAGTTATACAGTATGGTCATTATCAGATAAAAATGAGTCATCAGCTTTACTTATTCCTGGTGCAAGTGAAAATAAAATTATAGATGACAATTTATCAGAAGCAGGAAAACTTATAAAAAGTGTAATAAAAGATTAAAATTTATTGATAAAACTAAATATATATAATATAATTTAATTGTAGTTAAAAGGAGTGTAAATATGGAAAAAGAAAATGATTTAAACAAAAATCAAGAACAAAATGATAAAGAAAAAAACAAAACTGCAAAAAAAGATACAACTAAAAATAAAACTAATTCTAAAAAGAAAGAAAATAACAGTGTAAAAAAGGAGAGTAAAAATAAAGAAGAAAAAAATAATGAAAAATTAGAAGAAGTAAAAATTGATAATAATGAAAATGAAGAAGCTATTAAAGTAGAAGAAACTATAAGTAGTACGACTATAGAAACAAAAGAAAATGGTATTTTAAGAAAAATAATTATAATTGCTATTACAATATTAATTTTAATAATTTGTGGAAAGTCAATATATAATGCTATAAATAAAGATGATAGTATTTCTGGTGTAAAAAAACTTTTAAATGCAAAATATACTAGCGTTAATTGTATTGATTCATCTTGCAATGGATTTATAGTAGTTGATGGTGATAAATTAAGTAAATATAAAATAATGCTTTATAATGTTAATGGAAAGAAAGTGGCAAATTATAAAGTAAATTATAATAGTTCAGATAAAACTACTGAAATGCCAAAAGAAATTGGAGATAATTATTATATTTCTGCAACAATGGATATAAAAAAATTAAAGATTTCTAAATATTCTATAAAAAATAAAAGAGGAAAATCTATTTATGAAACTGAAAATAAATTATCTGTTTTAAATGATAATTATGTATTAATGGAAGATAAAAAAGCAAAAACTGGTGAATATACAATATTAACAAAAAAAGGTAAAACAAAGTATAGTAATATATCAGATGTAGACACATATCTAAATGGAAAATATATTGTAACTAAAATAGATGATACTTATTCAATATTAAATGAAAAAGGTGAAAAGATATTAACTAACTATGAAATAAGAAAAGTAGTTACAGATGAAAAAGATAATGAATTATATATGATTGTTAAAAATACAGTTGATAATATTTATAATTATTATAGTATTTCAAAAGAAAAAATTATAGGTGATAGTTTTACTAGTTATACATCTTCTGATGAAATAGGAGAGCTTGTAATTACTAAAAAAGAAAATGATAATAATGTAAAATATACTTTATCAAAAGATGGAAAACAAATTAAATTAGAAGATTCTAAAGAAGCAATTCAAAAAATTAAAGAAAAAATTGATTCAGATAAATATAAATTATATGAAGATAGTGTATATAGTTCTGATCAAAATAATGTTCTTGTAGATAATAAAAGTGAAAAATCATTTGGAGTATTGAATTTAAAAAATAACAAATTTAAATCACTATATAACTATAAATCAGATAAAAATTATTTTTATTCAACTGTTTCAAAACTTAATTCTATAAATAAAGAAGATAGTATTTTAAAAATTTCATGTTCAGATTATTCTTGTGATAAAAAAGAATCAATAATATATGATGTAAAAAATAACAAAGAATTATATAAAGTAGATAATATTAATGTTTCAGATTATAAAGAATATGAAGATGGATATAAAGTTGTTAGTTTTTCAAGTGATAGAACTAATAATTATGGAAGTAAAAATGTAGTATTTGATAAATCAAATAAAGAAATAGAAGTATCTAATAATAATATAACAATAGTTGATAAAAAATTAGTTTATGGTGAAGAAGATAATTATTCAATTACACTATATTCTATTAAAAAGGGTAAAACATTAAATACACAAAAAGCTACAAAAGAAGAAGTTTCAGGTAATGTAGTTTATAAATATACAGATAAAAATGATAATATAATAATTATTAATTCAAAAGGAAATGAAGTAATAAAAGTTTCAGATAATGATTATTTTAAATCAAGTGATGGAAATTATATTTATATAAAAGAAAATATGTTATATGTTTATAATATTAAAAAGAATAAAACATATAAATATAAAATGAGAGATAATGAAAAGTTAAATGATGCTTCTGGAGATATAATAAGTCCTTATAGAAATACAATATTTGTTAACAATAGTAGCGATAAATATGTTAAGGTATTAAATTTTAAAGGAAATCAAATTAAAAAAATTAAAAATGTTGAAATATCTGAAGTAGAATTTAATAAAGATGAAAAGAAAGCATTTATTATAGTTAAGAAAAATACTAAAGAAGGAAGCTTATACGGACTTTATGTAGCTGAATAGAACCTAAAAAGGTTCTTTTTTTTGACAAAATATAAATAATTTGTTAGTATATCTCTTGCATTAAAGGGAGTTGATAACGATGAAAGCATTTATTAATACAGATACAATTACAGATGATGAAGAATTATTAGAAGTGTTAAAACATAATAATAAAGTATCATCTAATATGAAACAAGAAATAAAAGAAATGGAAAAGTTAGATGAAGTAAATAGAACTATGATTTTTGAAAAAGAAAAACAATATTTTGAAGATTGTGAAGAATATGAAGAAGAACAAGATGAAGATTCGGATTATTTATATTATTATGAGCCAATTAAAGAAGTTAGAGAAGATATAAGTATAGAAGAATTAGAACAAATTATAAAAGAAAATTTACCAAGTAAGAATAATCCTAATTATTTTAAAATAATATCTCGTATGATGGCTGAAATTTTTAAAGAAATAATGGAATATGAAGAAATTAAATCTGATTCTATTGGAGAAGAGGAAATAATAGAAGAAACTCAAAAATTGATAGATTTAAATAAAAGAAAACTTAATTATATAAGAAATGCAAAAATTGATTCAAAAAGTGATCAAGAAATAAAAGAAAATAATTTATATTTTTTTAAGACAACAAGTGGAAATATTTATTGCTTAAATGATTTAGATAAAATAAAAAAAGAATATTATGAATCATTTAGTGAGTTATTTAAATCTATTAAAGATGGAACATTTAAAAGAGCAAAAAGATTAAATTCAAATAATAGTAAAACATCATCACTTTCAGAAGTAAGAGGATTTAAAACTAGAATATTATTTGATAGGTTAGATAAAAATAATTATATTATTATAATGTGTGCAGTAAAAAAATGTAATTTTGATAATGGCTATAAGAAATCTCTTGAAAATAGAGCTTTGATGTATAGAGCAATGAAACCAAAATTACTAGAACAAAGGGATATTCAAGAATATAAGAATGAAAATAAGTCTATTGAGAAAAAAGTTTTAAGAAAACTTGATGAAGGAAAGTGTTAAAATGAAGAAAAAAGAATTAATTTTAAAGATAAAAAGAAAAATTATGGAATATGAATCAAAAATGAATTCTTATAATAAAGTGGAAAGAGAACATTTAGATAAAATATTAACATTTTATGAATATGTTGATAATAATAAAAATAACAGCGATTTGATTGATCTTATATATGCGGGTATTATATTAAATTCTAAAAAAGAAGGAATTGAATTTTTGAATAACATAGATGATGAATTAAAAGAATTTTTGAAAAAAATTGATCTAAAGACATTAGAGTTGTATTTTAATGTTGCTTATATGGATACTGAACCTGAAGAAATAAACAGAAAAAATGAAATTTATAAGAAAGAATCTGGGTTGCCTGAAAAAAAGGCAGAAGAGATAATAAAAAAATCAAATGACTTTTTAAAGGTAATTAGATATATTGATATAAATACTGCAGCAGCAATATATACTTTTTATGCTATAAATGGATTTTGTGAATTAAATGATTATTTACTAATGGATTCTAAACAAAGAAGAGAATTTATTTCAACATTAAATGAATATAATGATTGGTTAGATTTATTTAATAGAATTGAAGCAAAGAAGAAAGAAATAAAACTAGAAAATAAAAGATTAAATAAATTATATAGTGATAAAATAACAAAATTAAATAGACTTATAAATAATCTAGAAAAAAATACAAATGGAGAAGAAATAACAAATATTGATGAATTATTAGATTATGCGGGTGAAGATTTTAGACATGATATTTTAATGTATATAAAAGAAAATAATAAGATATGTAATGAAACATTAGAAAGAAAATATCTAAATTTAAAGAAAAATTCAATATCAAAATTTATAAATATTTTTGGAAAAAATAATATTGATTTTAGATTATTTAATGATGCAGAAAAGAAAATTATTATGTCACGCGGTTATGATTTCGTAGAGAGAATAATCAATTTTTTTGATAAAATAGGTTATAAGTTTAAAAATGAAATCTTATTAATTATAGCTGGAACAACTAATGGTATATTATCTAGTATAGAAGAATTTATAAAAAAAGATTATATTAATAGTGTGTTTGTAAGAAATAATATTAATGTATTATTGCCATCAAATGATTTAGATGAAGTATCTTATAACCTATTAATTAGAAATATGAATTTGCTATTAGATAAAGGTATAAATATTAAAGGACTTGATTCTGATGGAATGAATTTTTATGTATCAAGTACAAAATTAATAGAAGAAAATTTATCTGTTATAGAAGAATCAAAAGTAAATATTAAAACAAGAAATTTAAAAAATTATAATTTTCTTGGTGAGGAAGATTTAAAGAGTAAAATTAATAGTTTAAAAGAACTAGGAGTAAATATAAATAGAAATATTGAAGTATTAAATAGTGATATAAATATTATTAAAAGAATAAAATTATGTAGTAGTTTAGGTATATCTATTTATGACGAAAATAAAAAAATAAGAAAAGATATATTAAAAAAAGATTTATTCTTTGTTCCAGATTCAAAAATTGATGAATATGTTAATGAAAAGACTTTAGTTTTAAATTAAAGTCTTTTTAAGTAAATGAATTAAACTTTTC
>URBY01000057.1 GCA_900546245.1 uncultured Mycoplasmatota bacterium
TATTTTTTTTGCTGGAATACTTGCTGCCACTATTATTCCATGTCTTTTTTTAGGATCTCCCGCAACCACAGCAATTTCATTTCTAATATCTTTTTTATAGCCTTCCTCTAAAAGTTTAACTGCAGACCAAGATAAAAAAGCACTATTAACATCTATATGTAAAATTATTCTTTTCATAACATTTTCCTCACATACATTATATCAAACATTTGTTTTATACTCAATAGGCAAATGCTCATTCAAATATAATCATTTATCATAATATAAAAAATGAAAGGGTGATAAATATGAATGAAAATAAAGAATTATATAGCATAGTTTCTCCAAGTGAAGCACTTAATAGAGGTAATCTTTTTGATTATTATTTCTGGCCTTATAAATATATTGCAGATATCAAACCAATGAATGAAAGAGATGAGTTAATGCAAAAGATTCAAATGTATGCTTTCGCAGCTCATGAACTTAATTTATATTTAGATATATATCCAAATGATGCACAGGCTATTGGACTTTATAATCAATATTCAGAAATAAGTAATAAATACTTAAAAGAATATGAAAAAAGATTCGGAAATATTATTTTAAATTCAAATGAAGGCTCTCCTTGGTCTTGGATAAATAGTCCATGGCCATGGGAAAGACAGTAGGAGGTTCTTATGTGGAAATATGAAAAAAAATTACAGTTTCCTGTAAATATAAAAAATAAAAATGTTGAAATGGCAAAATATATAATCGCACAAAATGGTGGTTATGCTGGTGAACTTGGTGCAACTCTTAGATATTTAAATCAAAGATATACAATGCCAGATGATAAAGGTAAAGCTATTCTTTCTGATATAGCAACTGAAGAAATGGCACATCTTGAAATAATAAGTGCGATGGTATATCAACTTTTAGATGGTGCGACTCCTGAAGAGTTAAAAAAAGCAGGTCTTGGAAGTCAGTATACTGAACACAAAAATGCTGTTTTCCCACAAGATGCGAACGGAATACCTTTTACTGCCGCATATTTTGCTGTAACTGGTGATCCTTTAACAGACCTTGCTGAAGATATGGCTGCTGAACAAAAAGCAAGAACTGTATATGAAAATCTAATGGATTTAACTGATGATGAAGATATTTTAGCGCCTCTTTCATTCTTAAGAGAAAGAGAAGTTATCCATTATGAAAGATTTAAAGCATTATATGAAGAATATTCTAAAAAAATGCTTGGTAACAAAAGTTATTTAATATAAAAAAAGATCTCTTAAAAAGAGGTCTTTTATTCTTCCATAATATCTATTAAGTATTTTGCTGTTCTAATCATTTGACTTGTATAGCTCATTTCGTTATCATACCAAGCAGCTACTTTAACAAGTTTTACACCATCGCTTTCAATTACTTTTGTTTGTGTTGCATCAAATAATGAACCATATCTAATTCCAATAACATCACTTGAAACTATTTCATCTTCAGTATATCCAAGTGTTACATTAGCAGCTTTTTTAAATGTTTCATTAATTTCTTCTTTAGTTACATCATCTTCTAAAACACAAGTAAGTTCCACTATTGAACCTGTTACTACTGGAACTCTTTGTGCAGTTCCATCTAATTTACCATTTAATTCTGGTATTACAAGTCCAATTGCTTTAGCTGCTCCTGTTGAATTTGGAACAATATTAGAAGCTGCTGCTCTAGCTCTTCTTAAATCACCTTTCTTATGTGGTGAATCAAGTGTATTTTGATCATTTGTATAAGCATGTATTGTACTCATAAATCCAGTTCTTATTTTAAAGTTATCATTTAATACTTTAGCGACTGGTGCTAAACAGTTTGTTGTACAACTAGCTGCAGATATAATCTTTTCATCACCATTTAATTCTTCATGATTAACATTATATACAATTGTTTTTACATCTTCCCCAGCAGGTGCTGATATAATTACTTTTTTTGCACCAGCAATTATATGTTTCATTGCTTTATCTTTGCTTGTAAAGAAACCAGTACATTCAAGTACTACATCTACATCAAGTTCTTCCCATGGAAGTTTTTCAGGATCACTTTCTTTATATACTCTTATATTTTTACCATCTACAACAATATCATCTTCTGTATACGTTATTCTATCATCTAAGAATCTACCTTGTGCAGTATCATATTTAAGTAAATGTGCAAGTGTCTTTGTATCAGTTAAATCATTTATTGCGACTACTTCTATATCACTATCATCATATACTTGTCTAAATGCAAGTCTTCCAATTCTTCCAAAACCATTTATTGCTATTCTAACCATTTTATAAATCCTCCTATAATTTAAAATATCCTCCACCAATAAATTCTCTTACTATAGAATCTACTGGTATATAATCATTACTAATAGGTAAAATATTTTTAAGTAAATTTAATAATCTTACTGCCTCTTTATACATTGGATCACTTTCTTCTACTGAATAAAGAAGTGGTTCAGCGTAAGTTTTAAGTACACCAAGTTCATATATAAGTGATGTATTGAATATAACATCTGCTTCATCTTGAAAAGGAAATACATACTTTTCTTCTCCCTCTCTTACTTTACCCCAAGTAGATAATGTATCGCTCGCACTATAACCTCTTGTTCTATTATCTCTTACAATTCTTCTTAAAAGTCTATTATCTGTTGTTCTTATTCTGTTATGATTATCTAAAGAAAGTACAGTAAGTGGACATAAATAAATCTTATATTTATTTTTTCTATCTATTGAATAAGTAAGCTCCTCGTTTAAAGCATGTAATCCTTCTACTATTAATATTTCCTTTTCTCCAAGTTTTATACTTTCATCTGATAATTCACTTTTTCCTGTTATAAAATTATATACTGGAAGAGTTACTTCTTTTCCATCTAATAAATCTTTCAAATTTTTGTTAAATAATTCAACATTTATAGAGTTTAGTGATTCAAAATCATATGAACCATCTGGTAATATTGGAGTTTTATCTCTATCTACAAAATAATTATCTATTGATATTGCGATAGGATTTAATCCAAATCCTTTTAAAAATAATTCAAGTTTTTTACTTGTTGTTGTTTTACCCGAACTAGATGGACCCGCAAGTAATATTAATTTTAATTTTTTATTATTATAAATTGTTTCTGATATTTTAAATAGTGAATTATTTTGTATATTTTCACTTAATAATACAATGTCATCTACATTACCTTTTGTTACTTTATTATTTAGTGAACTAACATTTTCAATACCTAATTTTTCACTCCACTCATCATATTTTTTAAACTCATTAAATAATTTGTCATGATGTTTATATACAGGGATTTTATTTAAATAATATATATTAGGATATCTAAGTACAAAACTATTTTGATCAATATATGTTAATTTAAATTCTTTTAATGCTCCTGTACTTACAGGTAAGTAAGAAAAGAAATAATTATATATATCCATTAATCTATATAGATTAACATTTGTATTTACTGAATATTTTAATACATTTACTTTATCATAATTTTTTGTACTTTTATAATAATCTATAGCTTCTAATCTATTTACTAAATTTTTTTGTATTGGTAAATCTCTTTTTACTATTTCCTTCATTTCTCTTGATACTTTATCAAGATCTTCTTTTGTTATTTTTTTATAAGTTTTTATATATATTCCTTTATCAATTGAATACTTTACTTCTATTTCAGAATTAAGCATATTAAGACATGCTTTTTCTAAAACAAATATAAGACCACTTTCATAAACCCTATTACCTGTTGGTGATGTTAGATCAAAAAAATCAACAGTAACATCATCAGTTACTTTATAATTAAGTTCACAAGGTCTACCATTTACCTCTGCCATTATTATTGTTTCTAAATAATTTTTTTGAAAATCTTTTGATATATCTTCTAATGTTATATCTCTTGGATATAAATATGATTTACCTAAATATGTTACTTTTACCTTTTCCATTTTTATCCTTCCTATTCTCACTATAAATTTTAACATAAAATATACAATTTTGTCACTAATTTATAGGAATATTTACTAAAATTATTGATAACATATTAATGGGTGAATAAAATGAATTTAATACCAAATGTATTAGAAAAAACTAGTAGTGGAGAAAGAGTATATGATTTATACTCAAGACTTCTTCAAGATAGAATTATTCTTTTATCTGGAGAAATAGATGATAATTTATCTAATATAATAGTATCGGAACTTCTTTATTTAGATTCTATTAATCATGAAGATATAAATATCTATATTAATTCTCCAGGTGGTAGTATAACAAGTGGTATGGCAATATATGATACAATGAATTATATTAAAAGTGATGTATCAACAATATGTATAGGTATGGCAGCATCTATGGCAGCATTTCTTTTATCAAGTGGTAAAAAAGGCAAAAGATATGCACTTCCTAATAGTGAAGTAATGATTCATCAACCATTAGGAGGAGTAAATGGTCAAGCAACTGAAATAAAGATTGCTGCGGACAGAATACTAAAGCTAAAAGATAAATTAAATAAGATTTTATCAAAAAATACAGGTAAAGATTTAGAAACAATCGCACAAGATACAGAAAGGGATTATTTCATGGATTCTAATGAAGCATTTAATTATGGTATTGTTGATAAAGTATTAAATAATGAAAAAATATCAGAATAAAACTGATATTTTTTTAATATTATGCATAATAATTTTTTTATTTTAAGTTATTAATTTCATCAATTGTTAAACCAGTTACATCTGATATATCTTCTATAGACATATTTTTCTTAAGCATATTTTTAACAATTTCAATAGTTTTTTTACTTTCACCATCATTTAATCCGGAACTATAACCATTTTCTTTAGCATCTTCTATGGCATCTTCTAATATACATTTATTCTCATAAGCTTTCTTTTCTTCTTCATCATATAATAAAGCATAATACTTATCTTTTGATAAATCATCTAATTTTTTATATACCTCACTCATACTCTTATCTC
>URBY01000058.1 GCA_900546245.1 uncultured Mycoplasmatota bacterium
GTTGTTATAATATCACAAAAAGAAAAATTACTCTATACTTTCGTATAAAGTAATTTATCTTTCTAAAAATTCTTTTAATTTATCATACCACCTACAATTAATCATATAGCTAAAATGTCCTTCTTTTTCTAGTATTATCAATTCTGAATTTTTAATTTTATTTGAAATATATTTTGCCTCATTTGTAGGTACTATATCTTTTTTTCCACCATTTACAATCAAAGTTGGTACATCTATTTTTTCAAGATCTGTTTTATCCAATGTTTTCATAGTATTATTTAAATTTTCAAACATTTCATTTTCTTTTTTACCTGGATAATATGGGATTTTCTCCATTATTTTAGCATATGTAGGTTTATGAATAATTCCATTTCTTGCTACACCACTACAGCAAATTAATTTTGAAATACTTTTTGGATATTGAATTGCAACATTTAATGCAACCGTTGCTCCTCCACTAGATCCTAGTAGATATGGTTTATCAATATTTAATTTATTTATAAATTCAAATACATCTTTTGCACTTTCCTCATAACTCAAAATACAATTTTTTTCACTTTTGCCACAGCATCTCCTATCAAATAAATAAACTTGAAAATCTTGTGATAACTTATTTGCAATGAATTTCATTGCATTTGTATTTGTACTATTCGGATTTAACAAAATTATTGGTTTTCCATTACCAATAATTTCATAATGTATATTTATATTATTTACTATAATCTCCATTAAAAATCTCCCTTATAACTTACTATTTATCTGTAAGTATATTATCATATTTTATTACATTTTACAACATAAAGAGATTGATATTATGCCTATTGTAAATTGTATTTTACATTCAAATAAAAGTTGTTTTTTCTAGTAATACCAACTGTTTTATTATCTGAAATAAATTTATATGCAGTCAAAATTGAAGAAAATCAATTAATTATAAAATTGACTGCATATTGACTGCATTTACTTAAAGATTTATAGATTTTATGGAAGTTTGAGAAAGGCTGAAAAAGTTTAAATGAATTGTATGTAATACAGTAATAATCTGCATTTGCACATAAATGCAAAAAAAGAAGAACTCCTAAGAATTCTTCTAAATATGGTCGAGGTGTTGCTATGATACCTCGAGCTATTTTCTATGATATTTAGCGACTTCTAGCGATTTCAACTTGCTTTGCGGAACACTTTTACGGAACATTTTGTATCTTTAATTCCTTGAAATTCCGCACAATTCTTTCGTTTTTTCATTAATGTTTTTCGCTATGAATTGCTAATTACTTTGCATACTCAAATATATTTTTATTAATTAAATAATCGACAACATTTTGATTCTCTGATTCAATAAAATCAGTATCAATATCAATATAATATTTCATTGTAACTGCTGTATCAGAATGACCAAGTATTTCTTTTAATACATTTGGATCAATCTTTGCTTCTGCACATCTTGTTGCAAAAGTACCTCTAAGCATGTGTGTATGTAAATCTGTTCTTGTAACTTTATTTCCTTTAGAATTAACTTCTTCATAAGTTCCAAGATTAAGTTTTATTCCTGCTCTTTTAAGTGCTGAATTTATACTTGATTCTTCGTATAATCCAAAATCTTTATTAGTTGGATTATAAAACAATAAGTGAAACTTATTTGGAATAATATGTTTTACAGCTTCTTCTAATGCACTTTTGCTTATAGTATTAAGATTAATAATTCTTTGACCTGAAAAAGTTTTAGTTGAATCTCCAATTCTAGATTTACCTGCAGTATCTTTTGTCTGTGTTCTTCTAACAATTATAATTCCTTTTTCTAAATCAATATCCTTTGTATAATCTAATACCAAAGCTTCGCCAATTCTCATTCCTGTACTCATTAACAGTAAAAATAAGTATTTATGTTTGAATTTAGAATAATTTACATCAGTCAAGAACTGTATAAGTTTCTTTTGTTCTTCGATAGTTAGAGCAATTCTATGATGTCCAACATATTCACTTTTAGGCTTTTTAATTCTTTTATATCCAGCCATAAAGTTATCTTGTATAATTCCTTGATGATATGCTTCTCCAAATCCCATACATAATAATTCATAATTTTGTTTAATAGTAGTTTTTGAATAAGATTTCAGGTTTGCAAGATAGTTAACAACATCCTCTCTTGATATTTTTGCAATAGGTCTATTTGCAAATGAAGTCTTGGCTAATTGTTTCAAAGTATCGAGCTTTCTCTTATAAGTAGATTCCTTAATTTGTCCTAACTTGAACTGTTCTTCTATCATAGGCTCTACCAGCTCTTTTAAGGTTTTATTGGTTTTAGTAATTATTCTTGGACCACCTTCTTCATCTAGTTTAAGCTTACTTTGAAGTGCTTTACTAAATGCTTCTTCTTCGGTTTCACCAATAAATGTTTTTCTTTTAACTTTACCTGTTGTTTGGTCTCTTCCAATAGTAAGTAAAGCTTTACAACTTTTAGATACATAGAATTTATCACAAGACTTACAAATATTATATTGTTCTTCATTGTCAATGTTCTCTTTACCAGATTTGTTTAACTTACATTCAGTACATATTGATTTGCTGTACTTTTTATTAGTACCTGGAATTTTCTTTGCTCTTTTATCATAATATGTGCCACATGTAATCCCTTTAAAATTCATCGTTTTACCTCCTTAAATAAATTCTAAAGGGGCTATCTGATATGATTTTATACAAAGTAATTATACCAATTTTATAATAAGATATCAATAGCCATCCCTTAGCGAAATTACTAAAAAAAGTTAATAGAAGGTTTAATTTTATATACTTTTTAATTTAATCATTAACTCTTCTAGTACTAAAATATTCTCTAAAATTATCTTCAGAAATCTTAAAAGCTCGTCCAACTTTTACACATGGAAAGTCTGACCTGTGGAATAATTCTAAACAAGCTCTATTTCCAATCTTAAGTATTTTCATTACATCTGCTGTTGTATAAAATTTTGGATATGAACTAACAGTTTTCTCTTCCATATAAATACCTCCTTTCAATTGTTTCCTCACTTATAAGCTAAAATACAACCCATTTCACTAAAATATTTTGAAATTTTTCACCTTCTATTAATTAAGAACAAAAAATTTTGCAAAAAGATTACAAATAATTTTGAATTTTCTTAAATTTTTTCACTTCTACTAATAAAGGCAAAATAAAATTATAAAAAGTAACCCTATTTTTGTAAGTCTTGTAGAATACTACAAGTGGTATTGAATTTTCTGGTGTTTTTAAGTCTTCTATTAAGAACAGCACAAAAAAATTGAAAAAGGTGACATTTTATTTCTAATTTTTTATGCTCCTATTTATAAAGGCAAAATGAAATTCAAAAATCTTAACAAATCTCGAAAAATTTTCTAAAATTTTTAATCCTGCATATAAAATCTCCTTCTAATTGTTTCCTCACTTGTAAACAAAAAATTACCCCATGAGATTAAAAAAATTGTAAATTCTTAAACCTTCTATATGTAAAAGCTAAGAAATTATCAAAAACTGGACAATTATTTTGAAAACTTTTTGATTTGCATGAAAATTATAAAATATTGAATGTTCGCTTTAATTTATTTTGAAAATATGATATAGTTATAAAGAATTTGGAGGAAAAAATGGAGATAGTAAAACCTTTTGTAAAATGGGCTGGAGGTAAAAATAGCTTAATCCCACAATTAACTAAATATTATCCTTTTGAGCTTAAAAATGGTACTATTGAAAGATATATAGAACCATTTGTTGGTGGTGGAGCTGTTCTAATTGATATTTTACAAAAATATGAAGTAAAAGAAGCTTATGCTTTTGATATAAATAAAGATTTGATTAATTGCTATAATGTTATAAAAACAAATGTAGAAAATTTGATTCAAGAACTGGATAAAAAAGAAAAGAAATTTTTAATTCTAGATAATGATGCTAGACAACAATATTTTTATGATATTAGAGCAGAATATAATTCTTATACATTAAATGAAGATATCGATGTAAAACGAGCATCTGAATTTATATTCTTAAATAGGACGTGTTTTAATGGATTATACAGAGTTAATAAAGATGGAAAATTTAATGTACCATGTGGCAAATATAAAAATCCAACTATTTGTGATTCAAATAATTTAAGGAATTTATCAAATCTAATAAAAAATGTAACATTCGAATATGCTGACTATAAAAAAAGTGAAAGTTTTGTTAATGAAAATACTTTTGTATATTTTGATCCACCATATAGACCTTTATCAATTACATCTGGATTTACATCTTATACAAAAGAGGATTTTAACG
>URBY01000059.1 GCA_900546245.1 uncultured Mycoplasmatota bacterium
TTTTTTTATATCTATATCTTTTAATAAATTAAATTTTTTAGTTACAATAGTTACTCTCACATTTAAATTCGTAATCATGTCTAAAATACTTTTATCCGCGTAATTATCTATTATAATTATTTCTTTCCCTGCCTCTTTAAATATATCTATCAATAGTGAATATGCATCATATATTTGTCCTTCATAAAATATATGATTTGCCTTTTCTTTTTCCTCTAATTTTGAAAATGACTCCTCTAATAAATTAATCCTTTCATTATCTTTTATAACAAGTTCATTTATATATTTCTGTTCTATTAAACTTGATGATATTATCTTTCTCATTTTTACAAATGTATCCATTATTCTTATACTTGTTTCTACCGCTACTTTTGACTTTAATATTGTAGATAGCATTGCAATCCCTTGCTCTGTAAATACTCTTGGATTATATCTTCTACCACCATATCCACTTTCTAAACTTGAGGTCAAATTTTTTGACCTCAAGTTATTATACTCATTATCACTTAATTGAAAACTATATCTTTCAGGAAATTTATCTGGATTATTCTTCACTGCCTGATTTATTTCTTTTGTTCCATTTTTACACTGATATAATTTTGACAAATCTGAATCCAACATTACTTGTTTTCCTCTTATTTCATATATCATATTTTCTATATTTAATTCTTCTTTTAATTCGTACATTTATCTTCTCCTATATTTTTGATTATTGTCTTGTTCTGTTAAATTTGTTGAAATATATTTTCTCATTTTTACAAATGCATCCATTATTCTTATACTTGTTTCTACTGCTACTTTAGATTTTAATATTGTAGATAGCATTGCAATCCCTTGCTCTGTAAATACCCTAGGATAACTTCTGGACATATTACTAATTTTTGCGGTCGAAAATTTCGACCACAAATTTTCTATTTCAATTTCATTCAAACGAAATGAAAATCTTTCTGGAAATTTATATGGATTATTTTTTACCGCCTCATTTATTCTTTTAGTTCGTACATTTATATCCTCCTATAATTATATTCTCTCTTTTTAAAGCAAATTCCACTAAAGATAGAAAAAAAGAAGATAAAAATCTCCTAATTTAACTTTTTTCATTATGTCTACTTACATTTAATATTATTCCTATACTTACTAAAGATAATATTAAACTAGATCCACCATAAGAAAGAAATGGAAGCGTTACACCGGTTATAGGAACAAGTCCTACAACAACTGCTAAATTTAATAATGTTTGAAAAGCCATTTGAAATGTTATACCAAAAACTAAATATTTACCAAATAAATTATCACAATTAATCGCAATTTTTATACATCTATGAAATATTATTATAAATAAAAACGCTACTATTAATATTCCAAGTATACCAAGTTCTTCACTTATTATTGAAAATATAAAATCCGTTTGTGGTTCTGGTAAATAAAAATGTTTCTGTACTGAGTTAAAAAGTCCAAAACCTAAAAGTCCACCTGGTCCTATCGCATATAATGATTGTATTGATTGAAATCCTGCCCCTAATGGATCTATCCAAGGATTAATAAATGACACTATTCTTTTTATTCTATATGGAGCTGCAATAATAAGACCAGCAAGTCCCAATAATCCTACTATGCCTATTTTTACAAAGAACTTCATATCTACACCGGATACAAATAGTAAACCAACTACCCCTACTAATATAATTGCTCCTGTACCTAAATCTGGTTGAAGCATTATAAGACCAAAAGCAAGTAATGTAATAATTAATATAGGAAATACCCCTTTTACAATATGTCTTACATCTTTTGGATTAGAACTTAAATATTTAGATACAAATATAATAATACCTAGTTTCATGAATTCTGATGGTTGTACTCCAAGTCCACCAATACCAAACCAACTTCTAGAACCATTTCTAATTGTACCTATTCCAGGAATTAATACTAAAATTAAAAGAAGAAAGCAAATTCCTAGTATAACGTTTGCTTTCTTCAAATAGTTCGTATAATCTACCTTTGATATTATATATTGTGCGATAAGTCCAATTACAAGAAAAAATGCTTGTAATTTTAAATATTTAAATTCATCATTAAATTTATATTCAGCCCATATTCCTGATGCTGAGAAAATCATAAGTACTCCAAACAGTGATAAAATCACCACTGCTATAAAAAGCTTATAATCTATTTTTTTCATTAATACCATACCCCATATACAAGAGCGCCTGTTCCAAGAATAAATCCAACTACATAAAATAATCTTACTATATCAGTTTCGCTCCATCCTAATTTTTCAAATGTATGATGTATTGGTGTCATTGGGAATAATTTCTTTCCTCTTATTTTTACTGATGCAACTTGAAGTATAACACTAAGTGTTTCAATAACAAATACACCACCTACTACTATTAATGACATTTCTCTATGAGTTAATATTGCAAGTGTTGCAAGTACTGCACCAAGTGCGAGTGATCCAGTATCACCCATAAACACTTTGGCGGGGTAACCATTGTATACCAGAAATCCAAGAAGTCCTCCAACAAGTATAAAGCAGAATACTGCAACATCATCATAACCTGCGAGCCATCCAGAATTCCAAGCAATCATACCATAAACCATAATTGCGATTGCAGAAAGACCTGCAGCAAGACCATCAAGTCCATCCGTTAAATTAACTGCATTACTAGTTCCAACAAGCATAAATAATATAAAGAATCCATACATAAATCCTAAATTAATTTTTAAGTGAAGTGCATATATTTCTATTTCTGGATTAGATCCATTTCTTATATAAACATAAAAGAACATAATTGCAATTACAACTTGAGCTAAGAACTTTTGCATTCTAGTTAAACCTTTTTCATTACATTTATATTTTACCTTTAAAAAGTCATCTACAAATCCTATAAGACCATATCCAAAGAATACAAATAAAATTATAAGTAAATTACTAGATATCTTAAGTTTATTAGTAAAATATAAAACAAGTATTGTAATTATTGTTGATAAAATAAATATTATTCCACCCATTGTAGGTGTTCCATTTTTCTTTTCATGAGCTTTAACAAAAATACTTGTTCTTTGTCCTATTTTAAGTTTTCTAAGCCATGGAATTAATATTAATCCCAAAATAACAGATGCCATAAATCCTATCATTAAAGCTAATACTGATTTTGCAAGTACATACATATTAAACACATCCTTCTATTTACAAAAATAATTATATCATAACTAAATAACTTTTTTATAAATATTTTAATTATTTTACATTTTTATTTTTTATCTCCAAGTAATATTCTTATTTTACTACCCTCATATACCCTTTCTCCTGCTGATGGAGACTGGAATAATATGTATTCTCCACTGCCTGTATATTGTACATCAAATTTCTGTAAACTTCCTTTTACATCACTTAATTTTTGGTTTACAACATTAGGCACTTCAGCATATTTTTTATCCCATAGTTGATAATTTTTTTCTTTGGCATCTTCACTTTTAGGAATATTTAATGCATTAATAGAGTCTTCTAATATTGCTTTTGCAATAGGGGCTGCTACTGTTCCACCATATTGCACTATTCCTTTTGGATTATCAATTGCAACATATACAACTACTTTAGGATTATCTGCTGGTAAAAATCCAATAAATGATAATATATAATTACCAGACATATATGCACCATCTTTAACTTTTTGAGCAGTTCCTGTTTTACCACCTACTCTATATCCATCTATAAATGCATTCCTACCTGTACCATTTGTAACAACACTTTCAAGTGCAAGTGCTGTTTTTTTACTTGCTTCTTCACTTATTACTCTTCTTACCATCTGTGGTTTATTAGTTACAACCGCATTATTTGTTTCTGGTTCTGTTATACTTTTTACTATATATGGTTTAAATAATTTACCACCATTAATTGCGGCTGATACTGCTGTTATCTGCTGTATTGGAGTTACTGATACACCTTGACCAAATGCAGTAGTTGCAAGTTCAACTT
>URBY01000060.1 GCA_900546245.1 uncultured Mycoplasmatota bacterium
ATTTTATCATAATAATCCATATTTATTTCATATATTATGAAATTTTTAACATATAATTCACCTTTTTCATTCATTATCTTATATATTTTCATTTCATCATTATTTCTTTCTAATCCCCATGTTAAATTAACTTGAATTATATCAGTGTTTTCATTATACGTATCACCAACACTTGCGTTAGACTGATATATATTACAAATATATGCAGTACTTCTAGTATGAAGATAATTCTTATTTTGTGAATTAATTTCTATCTCAATCTTTTTATTACCAGTATGCACTATTGCATCTACTCTTTTATCTTTAATATTTACATTACCACTTAATAATTCTGTTTTCTTAATTTCTAACTTGTCTATTTTTATTTTAAGAATAAACTCTAATAATGCTTTTAGTAAATCACTATTATTAGGATTTAAGAAAACTTCTTTAAATGCTCTATCATTTCTGCACGTGTAAAATTTTGCCGTTTTCCCTCCTTTCGCTAGGATAAGAATACTTTTACAATATCCTTTCACTTATTTTATTATCCATAAAGCACTACTTTTCCTCTAAAAAGTAAAAAAAATCACAAGTTTCCTTGTAATTTCTTTTCAAATTATTTTAAAGCTTCTAATAATTCAGCTTTTTTCATTGTACTAGCTCCAGCAATTTTTCTTTCACTAGCAAGTTTTTTAAGTTCTGCAACTGTCATTTTAGATAAATCTGTAGTTTCTTTCTTTTCTTCTTTTACTTCAACTTTAACTTCTTTTTTTGTTTCTACTTTTTTAGGAGCAACTTTTCCATTTAAAGCATCTTTAGCAGTTTTAACTAATTCAGCAAATGCTTTTTCATCACTGATTGCAAGTTCTGAAAGCATTTTTCTATTAATTACAACATTAGCTTTATTTAATCCATCAATGAATTTAGAATAACTAATATCGTTATTTCTACATGCTGCATTAATACGTGTAATCCATAATTTTCTGAAATTTCTCTTGTTTTGTCTTCTATCTCTATATGCATATTTACCTGAATGCATTACTTGTTCTTTAGCAGTTTTAAATAATCTATGTTTACTACCAAAATAACCCTTTGCTTGTTTTAATATTTTTTTATGTTTAGCCTTTGTTATTTTTCCATCTTTTACTCTTGCCATACTTTTTCACCACCTAATCTTAGTTCATTCTATCTAATAGATCCTTTAATTTCTTTGAATCTGAACTAGATAATCCTGAACCCTTTCTTAAATTTCTACTTCTATCTGCTGAATATTTACCAGTTAAATGTCCAGCACCTGGTTTTTTGAATTTTACTGAACCACTATTTCTTTTTGTTAAAGATTTTTTAGTTCCCTTATGTGTTTTTAACTTAATTTTTCCCATTTTACTTTCCTTCCTTCTTTATTGGTGCAATCATCATATACATACTTCTCATTTCCATAGTTGGTTGTTTTTCTACAGCACCAAATTCTTTTAACGCATCTGCGAATCTTATAAGTACATCTTTTCCTAGTTCTGTATGTGCCATTTCTCTTCCTCTAAATCTTATACTAGCCTTGATTCTGTGACCCTTTTCTAGATATTTACTTGCTTGTTTAACTCTAGTATTAAAGTCATGAATATCAATATTTACTGATAATCTGTACTCTTTTAATTCAGTGTTATTTTCTCTTTGTTTCTTTGAAGCTTCTTTCATCTTCTTTGCTTTTTCATACTTATACTTATTGTAATCCATAAGTTTGCATACTGGTTTTTCAGCATTAGCATTCATAAGTACTAAATCAAAACCTGCGACAGATGCAAGTGTTAATGCATCTTCCCTACTTTTTAGACCAAGTTGTTCTCCTTTTGGTCCAATTACAAGAACTTCCTTCGCTCTTATTTGCTCATTAATAAGCACATCTTTTTCCTTTGCTATAGCAAAACACCTCCAAATAAAAAATGAATACAATGTATTCACCCTAATATCAAAGACAATAAAATATTTATATTTTAAATGGCCTTTGACCTACTTACTTAATTATAAGTCAGGTGAGATATACATCTTCTTTCCTTGTTTTTAATCAAAACTACAAATAGATTATAACTGATATTTTTATATTTGTAAAGTAATAATTAAAAAAAATTCTAGAAATCTTTTTTTATATCTATTAAAAACATTTTACTTAAATTAATTTTTAACAAGTTTCTTGCTACTTAAATCATTTATTTCATAATAAATTTTTTTCAAATAAGCATTTGGAACCATATCATTAACAAAATTAGCTAATTCAGGATAAACCTCTAAAATATGTTTTTCATAATTAAGGTCATTAGAAACTGTAATTAATTCTTTATTATTACTATAATAACTCTGCATACATCTATATAACCACTTAAATTCACTTTTACCACTTTTTTTATTTTTACATATATTTAAAGCATCATAATAATCATAATGTTCCACAGTAGGTATTCCTTTTATACTATAAGGAAGTCCTTTATAATCTCCGGGTAGGAAACAGCGCTCAAATCTTCTAATTGTAATATATTTTTTACCATTTAAACCTATAATATAGCAATTGGTTATTCTTATAGCATAATCACTTTTTAAATCTCCACTTTCAAATTTTTGATCAATAAAATTCTTTAATTCTATTATTTCAGTTTTAAGTGATTTTAATTCAGATTTTTTTATAGATATTTTTTTATTAGTTTCTTCCAATTCAGATTTTGTTGTTTCTAGCTCAGATTTTGCTGTTTCTAACTCAGATTTTGCTGTTTCTAGTTCAGTATTTGTTGATTCAATTTCTTTTTCTACTTTAGAATAAACATCCACTTTTTTACATTTTTCTTTAAATATCATATTTAAAACCCTCCTCATTATTTATTTTATCATATATTTTTAATATTTCAACTTGTATCATTAAAGAGATTCTAGAAATTTCTAGAATCTTTGAATACTATTTATAACCAATTGATACTGATTAATTCTTTTTTCTACTTTAGCACTTATAAGTACTATCTCGCCCTTACTTAGATTATAATACTTTTCATATGCTCTTGGAAACATAACCATATCTATTTCACCATATTCATCTGAACCTGTTATAAATGCCATTTTTTCACCTTTTTTAGTTACAATAGTTCTTACATTATCAATAAGTAAATATATATTTATAATCTTATTAAAATTATTTTTTATATCCATAGTAGTAAAATTATTTTTTCTATAATTTTGTACTGGATGATAACTTAAATAAAAACCAAATGAATCATATTCTCTTTTTATAAGTTCTGATGAATCATATTCTTCTGTTATATCAAGTTCTGGAACATTTACAACTTCTTCACCTAAATCTTTTACAAGTTCAGCATAATTTATACCAATATCAATACTTTCAATTAATGTTCTATGATTATAATTAAATATATCAAATGCTCCTGCATTTACTAAAGATTCTATAGTTTTTTTATTAACACTTTTACCATAACATCTTTTTATAAAATCAAAGAAACTTTTATATTCACCATTTTTTCTTTCTTCAATTATTTCTCTGCATACTAAATGTCCAATATTTTTTATACCAGTAAGTGGAAATCTAAGTTTACTATTCTCTATTTTATAATCATAATCACTATCATTTATTGATGGCATTAATAATTCTATATTATTATTTTTACATTCATTTATATACATATCGGTTAATGTTCTGTCAGTTATCTTTCATAATCTTATCAATCGTATTGATCAAAGCTTCCGCACTGA
>URBY01000061.1 GCA_900546245.1 uncultured Mycoplasmatota bacterium
CGCTTATAAGATTAGGTAAATAAATTTCTGTTAACCATTTATTTTTGTATAGAAAAATCATATCTATTTCTTTTACTTTTTCTATATTTATTTCAGCTAGACATTTGTTTTTATATAAAAAAAGCATACCTATTCTTTCAATATTTTCTAAATTTAATTTTAATAAACTATCATTTTTACTTAAAAAACTTGATCCAACTTTTTTTATATTTCTATTTTCGTATTCTACTATTTTATTATCTTTATCAAGTAATATTATTATATCTGATTCATTAGTTTTTATAGTTATTTTCTTTCCTACAAAAGTATTTAAAACATCTATTTTTTCTATATTCTCAAATCCATCTATAAATGAATCTGTTATAGTATTATCATATAACATTATTTTTTTATTTTGTAAATCAAGTATAAAATAATCTAAAACTATATATCTTTCATGATCAAAATTATTAATTTTATACCCGTCTATTATTATGTTATTAGCGCAGTAATATATATTATTAATTTCATAATTATATTTATAGTATCTTCCATCACATGCCTTAAAATAATTAGGTAATTTAAATTCAACTTTATTATTTGCCTCAATTAAACCATATTCTCTTTCAAAACTTCTTGTTAAACCCTTTTGTATATTTTCTAAATTATTAGAAAAAGTTGCATCTGGATTTTCTACTTTAGAATTATATCTATTCTTTATTGATAAATTATGTGATGAATTTCTATCAAATTGGATGCTTAATATTGATGTTCCATACTCATCTTCTCTTTTTGGTGATATAAAATTTTCTCTTTTTATTTCATTAATATTCTTTTTTACTGCAAAAAATACATAACACTTGCTTAATCTTTCTTTATCAGAAAATGTACATAATTCTTCTCCTTTTGCGTAATATTTTTCAAAAAATTCTATTTCTCTATTGCTATTACACTCATATAATTCATAACCCGCTAAAGAAAAAAGTTCTTTTGGTGTTTTCATTGTTTCAGTTTTTTCTTTTTCCTTATCCTTTTTTACCTGATTATAAATATATTCTTTAAAAAGTTCTTCCATTTTATTTGAAACTATACTAATATATAAATCATGATATGGATAAAAATTATTAAGCATAATTCTAGATACTAAACCTTCTTCTTCTAATAATGTAGGAAATAATTTTCTTACTAATTTCATCATATTTTCGCCATATTTTTTCTTTATTATTTTTAAATCACAATTCATATATTTCATCGCCTTTTTCTAAGTGAGTCTTATTATACACTAAAATATATATTTTTAAAAGAGAAAATCAGACTAAATGTCTGACTATATTTTTATCATAGAACTAATTTTACTTATTACTTTCTTTTCTATTCTAGATATATAACTTTGTGATATACCAAGTAGTTCTGCAACTTCTTTTTGAGTATATTCTTTTGTATCATTAAGACCATATCTTAATACCATTATTTGTTTATCTCTTTCATTTAATTTACCTATTTCTTTAAGCATTATTTTTCTCATATCATTTTCTTCTAAATCTTTAGTTACAATATCCTTTTCAGTACCTAATATATCTTCTAAATGTAGTTCATTACCTTCTGAATCAAATGAAAGTGATTCATCTAAAGATACATCTGCTTTTCTTTTTTTATTTTTTCTTAAATACATAAGTATTTCATTATCAATGCATCTAGATGCGTATGTCGCAAGTTTTATATTTTTATCATTTTTATATGTATTAATTCCTTTAATTAAACCTATTGTACCTATCGATACTAAATCCTCTAATTCAACTTTAGTATTTTCATACTTTTTTGATAAATAAACAACAAGTCTAAGATTATGTTCAATAAGTTTATCTCTTGCCTTTAAATCTCCATTTTGAAACATATCAACATATTTTTCTTCTTCTTCTTTTGATAAAGGTTCTGGAAGTATATCAGTACTTCCTACAAAAAATAACTCATTGTATTTCTTAAATAACCTTCCTAATAATATTTTTAATAATTTAATCATTATAATCCCTCCATTATCTTTTCATTTATTATTGAATCTACACCATCTATATTTATACTTGGTACTAGTCCAATTAAAAACTTCTTTTTACATTTTATTCCATCAACTTCCATTTTAGAAATATTAATGCATTTTAGTAATCCTCCTCCTGAAACTGTATTATACGGCACTAGAATATATTTAATATCTTTATAATCTATTAATTCTTCTTTGACGAGTACGATTGGTCTACCTTTATATGGATCTTTTAGTTTATTTCCTGTATCTAAAAAAGCATTAACATTTAATGTAACATCATTTATATATAAAGTTAATTTGTGATATTTATTATAATTTTCTTTTAAGTCCTTCGTTTCTTTTATATAAAAATAAATAAAAATACTAGAAAGAATAATCCCTAAAATTAAATTAAGTGAAAAGTTACTTGTTATAAATATTAGTCCTTCATTTTTTACATTTATCTGATTATTTATAAAGTATAAAAATCCTCCCATTATAATACTTACTATATATAGAAAATATAAGTTTTTAAATGTGTATTTAATTGTTTTATAGTTAAATGTTATAAGAACCATTATGATGCTTATAGCTAATTTATAAAGAAAAAGCGTTAGCGAATTCATTCTTATAAATAACATTAAGAGTGTTAAAGTTCCTGTAAGCGCCCCAAGTATTATTCTATATATTTTCATATTTCTTTTAAGAATAATATTTACTGATAAAAGGAGTATAAAATCAAATAAAAAATTGGTAAAAAAAACAATATCTATATAAACTTTCATTTTTATATCACCATTATGATTATAAAAAAAGTTATATATAAATATTGTCGCTTTATATCTCTTATATAAATTTTTTACCTAGAAGACTTTCTTTATCATGAACACCATTTAAATAGTCTTTAACTAGTATTTTCTTTTTCCCTTCAAATTGAATCATAGTTAATAGTATTTCACCATCTAAGGTTTTAACGCCTAATGCATCATTATATATATTAATAATTTCTCCTATAGATCCTTCTTTTTTACTTGTTCCTACTCTTGATAAATGTAATTTAACTTTCTTACCATCAAGACTTGTATATCCTATAGGCCAAGGATATAATCCTCTAATTTTATTATATACATCCTTAGTACTTAAATTAAAATCAACTTTTTCTTCTTCTCTTGTAATGTTATATGCATATGTTACTTCTTCTTCATTTTGTTTTATTCTTTTATTTGTACCATCTATTATACTTGGTAATACTTTTATTATCATTTCTGATCCTAAAACACTTAATTTATCAAAAAGTGTTCCAGCGTTATCATCATCTTCTATTTTGATTTCTTCTTGATATATAATATCACCTGAATCCATCTTTTCATCCATATACATTATAGTTACGCCTGTTTTTTCATATCCATTTATGATTGCTTTATGTATTGGTGCGCCACCTCTTAATTTAGGTAAAAGTGATGCATGTATATTAATACATCCATATTTTGGATAATCAAGTAAATCTTTTGGAATTATTTGACCATATGCACAAGTTATTATAATATCAGGCTTTTCATCTAATATTTCTTTATAGTTTTCTCTAATTTTACTTGGCTGAAATACTTT
>URBY01000062.1 GCA_900546245.1 uncultured Mycoplasmatota bacterium
CATTTTCACTAATTATTTATTTTTAAATTACTGACATTTTCACTAATTTTTCACAGGAATTTTTAAATTTTTTTATTATTTGTTCATTTTTTTATTTTCTTCATAGGAAATCTCTTCCAATTTACTAGAAATCCACTCAGGAAGTATCTCATCAAATAAATCAAATCCTAGATTCGTACCAGACAATTTAGTTCTTTTTCTTTTTTTTGTTTGTCCATTTTTATCTAAAATCATACTTAATTTTATTTGTTTTTTTTCTTCATCTACTTCCAAAATTCTTACCTTTTTTTTATCACCAATTTTAAACACATCATTTATATCCTTTATAAAAAGGCCATTAATTTCTGATATATGTATGAGCCCACTATACTCATTATCAACCTTTGCAAATGCGCCATAAGTTTTTAGTGCTGTAATTTCAACTTCAATTATTTTATTTTTTTTATACAACATAATGCACCTCTTACATTTTTATTATAACATATAATATCTTTTTTTATAATTATCTTTACTACTTTTTAAAATATATGTATAATTTATTTGGAGGTTTACTATGAAAGTTGAAGATCAAATAAATGAAATTATAGAAAAAATTAGACCATTTTTAATAAACGATGGTGGAGATGTAGAATTTGTTAAATTTGAAAATGGTACTGCATATGTAAAAATGGTAGGTAACTGTGCAAACTGCTTATATTCTGACCTAACCATGTCAGAAACAATAGAAACAATATTAACATCAGAAATACCTGAAGTCATAAAGGTAGAAGAATACAGAGATTAATTTTTATCCTGTAACCACTCAATAGGTTCCAAGCGAGCCTTTTTTTCATATAAAATAAACTTATATATAGTATTTAAAAGTGATTCATATTCATCAGTTCTATCAATTATATTTACAACAAGTTCTTCACTTTTACCTTTATTTATTATATCATCATAAATATCAAAATAATAAGTTGGAAATAAAAGTCTTCCAAGCAAAAGAATATATTCATTTTTATTTAAATTTGCCATATTAAAATACGACTTTAAATCATACAAATTTAATGTTTTATTATAAAAAGTCTCCTTTATAAATTCAGCAACATCCCTTACTCTACTATCAACAACAAAGTTTAAAGGATCATAAAAATTTAAACTTCCCCTTTCTTGATATATTCTTTTATGACTCACAACTAAATTTACATTAGTTTTGGAATCCAAATTATTCACAAGATAGCTAATAGCATTTTCAGCCATTCCAATAAAATAACTTAAACTATCACACAACAATGGATATTTTTTACCCACTTGACTAATCTGATATTCATAATAATCTATTTTTTCACTCCATAATTTTATCCACTCATTCCTTACCAAACTTTTATCACATTCTATATTAACAGTCATATTTTGAATATAATTTATGTCATTTAAAAATACCTTATCATTTTTATACTTACAAAGCTTAATTAGAACATATGAAATACCATTTACTATAGTTATAATACTTTTATCTTTATTTAAAACAAGTTCATGAACAAGGCATCTTCTCTTTTTCATTTCAAGATTAAGCTTATATATACTCTGTACATCATCATATGGTCTATTTAATGGTACGAAATAATATTCGTCACCACCATAATAAAAATAATAGCAATTGTCTTTTTTTATAAGTTCATCTAAAAAAATATTGTAATAAAAATTAATGGTATTCTTCATACTTTCACCTACATAAATATATGATTAAATGCAAAAAAAAAGAAGCATTATCTTGCTTCTTCTACTGCCCTTGTTTCTCTTATTACAGTTATTCTTATTGTACCCGGATATTGCATTTCATTTTCAATTCTGTCTTTAATATCACGCGCAACCTTAATAGATGTTAATTCATCCATCTCTTCAGGTTTTACAATAACTCTTAAATCTCTTCCAGCCTGCATTGCAAATGATTTTTCTACACCATCAAATGAATCTGCAATTTCTTCTAACTGTTGTAATCTCTTTACATAATTCTCTAGAGAATCATTTCTAGCACCAGGTCTTGATGCACTAATTGTATCTGCAATTGCAACTAATGAAGAAATAATACTTGTTGCAGGAGTATCACCATGGTGTGATGCAATCGCATTTATTACAACTTCATCTTCACCATATTTTTTTGCAATCTTTTCACCAATTTCTACATGACTTCCCTCAGCCTCAAAATCAATTGCCTTACCAATATCATGAAGTAACCCTGCTCTCTTAGCAAGTGAAACATTTTCTCCAACTTCTGCAGCTAAAAGTCCTGCCAAATTAGCAACTTCAATAGAATGTTGTAACGCATTTTGACCATAACTTGTTCTAAAATGCAATTTACCAATAATTTCAACTAGTTCAGGATCAATTTTAGATATCCCAAGTCCAAATATTGCTTCCTCACCTTTTTCAATGATTTTTGCATTTATTTCTTTACATGTCTTATCATATATTTCTTCAATTCTACCTGGATGTATTCTTCCATCCTTTATTAAATTTTCAATTGTAACCTTTGCAATCTCTCTTCTAAGTGGATCGAAACTAGAAAGTACTATTGTTTCTGGTGTATCATCAATAATTAAATCAACACCTGTTACTGCCTCAATTGTTCTTATATTTCTTCCTTCTCTACCAATGATTCTACCTTTCATATCATCATTTGGTAAATTAATTACTGATATCGTAGCCTCATTTGTAACATCTGACGCATATTTTTGCATAGTAAGTGTTAATAAATTTTTTGCTTTTTTATCAACATCAAGCTTTGCTTCTGCTTCTTTATCTTTTATGTATGCTGCAATTTCTTTAGTCATTGATTCCTCAACATGTTTCATAACCATTTTTTTTGCTTCTTCTTTAGAAAATCCAGAAATTTTTTCTAGTTTTTCAAGTTGCTCTTTTAAAACCTCATCAGTTTTCTCTTCTAACGCCTGAATATCCTTTTGTCTTTGTACTAAATTGTTTTCTTTTTCTGATAATAAATTTTCTCTATCTTGAAGAATTTGATCTCTTCTATCTATACTATTTTCTCTTTGTTGCAATCTATCTTCTAAATCTTTTACTTCAAGTTTTTTTTCTTTAACTTCTTTATCTACATCTTGTTTTAATTTATATTGCTCTTCTTTTATTTCTAAGATAGTATCTCTTTTTAATTTTTCTGCTTCTTTTTTTGCTTTTTCAATTATATTATCAGATTTCTTTTCTTTTGACTTCATTACAAGTACTGCACCAAATATTGTTAGTAGTGCGCCAAAAATCAATCCAAGAGTAGAAAATAATAATTTTTCCATATTTTCCCTCCATGATTTCTATTTATATATATTAATATTTTTAATCTATATATATTTTTAGTATAAAGTCTATTTCAAATAAAGTCAATAGTGATAACTTTTTTATTAATTCCTTTATGATTAATTTATGATAATGTCTTAAGTGTTAACTTTTGAAAATGTCTCAAGTT
>URBY01000063.1 GCA_900546245.1 uncultured Mycoplasmatota bacterium
TTATGAAAATGTAGTTGAACCATTAGTAAGTAAAGAACTATGGGAAAATTGCCAAGTACAAAAGAAAAAAACTCTAGAAATTATATGAGAACTCAAACTTATCTTTTCTTACAAAAATTAGTATGATAAAATCCAAACTCTATCTAATACACTAGTTAATGCCTATGAACAACTAAAAGATAAGAATAATAAGATTAAGACGCTTACTGAAAATAACGAAGCACTTAATTTAAGAGTTAAAACTTTAAATGATACGATTAAAGAAAAGGATAATGAAATATCATTTTTAAAATCTAAAATACAAGATTTAAAAAACACATTAGATTACTGGAAAGATAAATTTGAAAAATTAATATCTTTCTTACACGATAAACTTCATAGTTGGTATGATAAAGATGATAAATACATTGATGTAGTTAATGATATTTATGAAGATAACGTTTTAGATGATGAAAACATTGAAGAATTAGATTTAAGTAAAGAAAAATATGATTTTGAAAGATAAAATTATATAAAAATAGTTAAATTAAACAAATAATATGGTATAATTAATTTGTATATTGCTTGTCAGGAGGGTTAAAAATGAGTATTAAAGATGAATTATTAAAATTTAGAACAAAGCTTACTGGAGCTACTGAAGTAGAAAGCACACTAATTGATTTAGATGCTAAAGTTGATGAGTTTATTGATTGGTATTTTAAAAATATGGTGAAAGGAAATTATACTGACATTGGAGAATATCATGCTCCAAGAGAAATGAGAGATTTAATTGAAAAAATAGCAGTATGGTATGAATTAAGATACCCAAGTTATGAAATTAATAGATTAATGCCAGGAGGTGGACAAGAACAAATTAATGTTAATGATGTAATGTTTAAAAATAATCCTTATGTAAATGAATTACTTGATGAAAATTCAGATGCAAAGGAATTAGACTGGAATGATTTTTATAACACTAATGTATTTATGAAATCATTACCATGGGAAGAAAGATGTTATTTTACTAAACCAAGATATAGAAACATAGTTTATTTAAATCCAAATTCTAGAGTTGCACATTTACATTTAACAAAAGATGGATTTGTTGAAATGGCTGAAGATGTTACAGGCTATACAGAGTCAGTTATAAAAGATGAAGAATTAACTGGATTAAATGTTAGAGATGTTGTTAAATTGTTTCAAGAAAAAGGAATTGAACTACCAGAAAATAATGAATTAGAAAAAACTATCAATGAAGCTAATAAATGGATTCAACAAAAAGAAGGAATATTAGATTGTGCAATGTATAGAATTATAGAACGAGGTGGAAATAGAATTGGTCCTCGTAGAGCATTCTTATTTGCTAAAGAATTTGGAAGAAATATTGATATTCCAATGATGTATGCAGTAGATCGTTCTGATCCAGGATTAAGATTATTTATGAATGAATATATTAAATCTGGAGGTTCAAAAGATTTAGAATGTTATGTAGGATACTTTTCAAGAGCTAGTAAAAAAGAAAAATTAGATACTGTAACAATACAAGATTTAATTTTAACATTATGGAATGATGCTGCAACGTTCTATACACCAGAAGAAGATGAATTACACCAAAGATTAGTTAATGCTATTGCAAGTCAAGTTGACCAAGAAGTTGTAAAACAAGAAGAAGTTAAGAGATTAAGATTAGAAAGAAAATTAGAAAAAAGTAGAATAAATAAGGGCTAGTAGAGACTTATTAAATATAAGATTTATTTTGCTCTTTTTCTATATATAGAAGTGAGGTGGATATAAAGATGAAAGTTAGAACAACAAATGCTTTAATGAAATATTTAAGAGAAAAGCATAATATTTCTATTGAAGGAACTAAAGATAAAAAGAATCTAAGAAATATAGGTTATTATCATGGATATAAGGGTTATAGATATATTAATAATCCACAAAATAGAATAAATTTATCTAGTTTTGATGAAATAGTTTCAATAGTTGATTTTGACTCTAAATTAAAAAGTTTATTATATTCACAAATAATGCAAATAGAAACGATTTCAAAAAATATTGTACTTCAAATATTAGTTGAAGAATATAAAACTGATGAATTTAATGTTATTTATGAAAATGGTATGACTGATTATAGAAATAGTAATACTAGTGAAGAATATAAAAAGAAAATGAAACAAAGATTATCAGTACAAAATAATATTTATTCTTCTTTATCTAGAAGTTATAATAATGAAAATAAAATTGTTAGTCATTTTTATTCAAAAGATAGACACGTTCCAATTTGGGGTATATTTGAAATAATTACATTAGGAACATTCGCAGATTTAATTAAGAGTTTAGAATTTAAAGTTAGAAATAAAATTGATAAAGAAATGAATATAAATATTGCATTTGATACTAATGCTAAATTTCCTGAAAAAATTATGTATTTAATTAAATCGTTAAGAAATTCAATTGCACATAATGATGTAGTTTTTGATGTAAGATTTAAAGATGGAAAAATTGATACTAAATTATGTAAATATCTAGAAAATGAAATCGGTTGTACAGGAATTGATTTTAATACAATTACTGATTATGTTCTTATAATTTCAGTGTTATTAAAGAAGTATGGAATTACTAAAACTGAAATTAATAAATTTGTAAATGATTATGAAAAAATTATTGAAGAATTTAGAAATAAAATTTCCATTAGTATTTATAATAAAATTATATATTCAGATACAAAGAATAAATTATCGGCTTTACGAAATTTCATAAAAAGTTGATCAAATTATTGCATAATTTTTGCAATTATGGTATATTATAAATGTGAATGGCGATGGTGTATCTTCGGATCCCATCTGAGCAAGTTGGATGCGTCTGACTTGCTTTTTTGTTTTAAATAATGTAATATTATATATGAAATGTGGCTAGAAAACTTTAGAAGCTCTAGGCCTTTTTCATTTTTATAAAAATTATTTATAAAAATTAGTAAAAGTCATGGTATAATGATTATAGAATTAAATTGTTTATTTATTTGTTGTGATGGTTTCGGACTATCTTAACTATCGCACCATTGACGAATCTATTCTAACCTATAGAACTTTATATACATTAACCATTATTCGAACTTTTATAGTTCGTTTTTTTAAATAAAAATAAAAAAATTACAATGTATTAGAAATTTAATGAGAATTTTAATGTTTATTTTTATTTAAAAAATTGTAAAATTTTGTTTGTTTAAATAATTGTCAATAATTTAGGAAAATGTCTCAAAAATTTTTAAACATTAACGGGAAAATAT
>URBY01000064.1 GCA_900546245.1 uncultured Mycoplasmatota bacterium
TTTTAAGGTGATAGAATGGAAAAATTAAATATATCTTTTATTGTAACAATTATCATTAAAGCCATTAATAATACAAATCCTATACTATTTATAGTAGCTTCAAATTTTGGATTTACTTTAGATCCTTTTATTTTTTCTATTATAAGAAGGAATGCTCTTCCTCCATCAAATGCTGGAAATGGAAGTAAGTTCATAAATCCAATATTTATTGATAAATATGCAGTTAAATAAAGTATCATTTGAAGTGAGCCTTTAACTGTATCTACTACTGTATATATTCCAACTGGACCTGATAAACTATCGAATCCAAGTTCACCAGTAAATAAACTTTTTATTGTTATTATCATTATTTTATATATTGAAACAAATTTTTCCTTAGCATATTTAAGTGCTGGCAAAAATCCTTTATCAGTTTTTACTTTTATTGATATACCATAATAATATTTACCATCTTCACTATTTTTTTCTGGTTTTACTTTATATGTATTTTCTACTCCATCTTTATTTTTTATATTAATATTGATGGCGTCTCCTTCTTTAACTAGCGCTAAATATGTTTGTATATCATCATAATTTTTTACTTTTTTATCATTTATTTTTGTTACAATATCACCATTTCTTGCACCCGCTTTATAAAGTGCTCCCGACTCAGGAATGCTATCTAGTGTATTAGTTGTTGAAGTTGTACCATATATTAATCCCATTATAAATAGTAAAACAAATCCTAATATAAAGTTATTAATTACTCCCGCAACCATTACAAGTAATCTTCTTATCCAAGATTTATTATATAATCTTTGATCTTTTGGCACATCAGGATTATCATCTAATTCTTCCTCACCCGCCATTGAAACATATCCACCAAGTGGTATTAATCTTACCATATATTCTGTTTCATCATTTTTTCTTTTGAATGAAAATAATTTTGGACCAAATCCTAAAGAAAATTCATATACATAAACCCCTGCTTTTTTAGCAAATATAAAATGTCCTAATTCATGGATAAAAACTATTATTCCAAGAATTAATATAAACAGTATTATTGTCATTATTTTTTCTCCTTTAAATTATATTAATTATTATTTGATAAGCAAGTACAACCATTGTTATACTATCAATTCTATCTAATACACCGCCATGACCTGGCATAATATTTGAAAAATCTTTTATACTAAAATATCTTTTTATCTTACTAAAAACAAGATCTCCAAGTTGACCAAATATGGATAAAATAAGTGTCATCATTACTATCATAAATATATTTGCACCTGGATCTACCATATAAATATAGTAAATACTTGGAATAATTACACCAAAAGTACTTCCTATTATAGAACCTTCTATTGTCTTATTTGGTGATACCTTTTCAATTAATTTATGTTTACCAAATAATTTACCTCCAAAAAGTGCAAACGTATCTGTTAAAATTGTAATTAAAAGTAAGTAAATAAGTACATTAATATCATCATTTCTAATTTTTATAACACAAGAAAATACTGTACCTATTAATATTAAAAATGTAGAAACATATGTAAAAGATAATACATCATATTTTTTATTATCATAAAAAATCATAGAAATAGATAAAAATAAAAATGTAAGTGAAATTAATAAACTATCATTAAACATAATAGTAATAATCATTATTAAATATGACACACATTTTACTATTAATGGTAATTCTTCCTTATTTTTCATTATTTCCCATAACGCAATTAGCGATAAAATCATCATTCCAATTTTAAAATATATTTTTCCTATTATTAAAAGTGGAATAAATATTAAAAGTGCGACTATAGCACTAATAATTCTTTTCTTCATCTTTTCTCCTTATTTAACCAAATCTGCTTTCTTACTTAATGCATCTTTAGCAGCTTCTTGTTCAGATTCTTTTTTACTACCAGCTGTTCCAGTTCCAAGAACAACACCATCTATTTTTACAACTGTTGTAAATGTCCTGTTATGAGCTGGTCCTTCTTCTTTAATAACTTCATATTCAGCACCTTGTTTATCTGCCTGAAGTAATTCTTGAAGTAATGATTTATAATCTTGAAGAAAATAATCTTCTTTATTTTCTATTGCTTTTATTACTACATCATATACTATTTCTTTTGCTTTAGAAAGACCATATGTTAGATAGGTTGCTGCTAAAAAAGCTTCAAATATATCCGCAACTACCGCTTTTCTATCTCTTCCACCCGATGCTTCTTCACCTTTACCAAGTCTTAAATAATTATTAAGACCAAGTTCTTTAGAATATTCATATAAAGCATTTTCACATACATAATTTGCTCTAAGTTTAGTCATTTCGCCTTCTTTTAAATGTTCATTAATATATAAATATTCACTTACTAAAAAATCTAGTACTTTATCACCTAAAAACTCTAATCTTTCATAGTCTTCACCTGTTTTATTTTCATTAACATAAGATGAATGAGTAAAGGCTCTTTTTATTAAATCATTATTTAAATCTATTCCATACTTTTCTATCATATATTTAGTCACCCAAATTAATTATACTATATTTATATAATTTTTTAAAGATGAAAAAATAACTTATGAAAAAGTTATCTTATTCTTCTATACATATATGTTACTACATATGGATCTTGTGTTGATACCTCCTTTAAACTATTATTTGTATATGTTCCTGTAAATGTATGGGTATGAGCACCATTAACAGTTGTATATCCTGAACCAACTTCATCACCACCTGTTATAGCTGTAGAAGCCCACCAATATGAACTTGCAGCCCATGCCATAGTAAATGCAGGTAATGTACCAGGTCTACCACTTTCATATACAAATCCTCTTGTTGAATGTTGATGACCACCATTTGAAGAAGTAGTACCAGTTACTGATAAAGTTGGTATATTTGTTGTTGTTAACTTTGTACTAACATTACCTCCTTTATCACCTGCATTATATACTATTGTACTTCCATCTGATTTTGTATAAGCACCTGCTGAAACTAAAGTTCTACCACTTGCATATACTTCCCATTTAGTATTTGGAAATCTTTCTTTAACTTTTTCTATTGTGTCATCTTCTGTACTTATGTATATACTTCCTACTGGATATATTTCATTTATTACTTCTCCTTTTATATTAT
>URBY01000065.1 GCA_900546245.1 uncultured Mycoplasmatota bacterium
TTTGTATTTTCTAATTTCTTTTTAAGATCATTTATTTTACTTAAATCCTTTTCTTCTACTGCATATCCACCCTGTATTGATTTTACATTTTGAATTTTATTTTCTGCTTTATATTGTGTTTTGAGTTCATTGTTTTTAATGTCTTTTCTTATATCTTCTTCTACTTCTATATAATGATTTGTATTGATTTTTTTAGCTCCATCTTTTGATATTATTTCTATTGGTAAGTTTGAATTTAGAAAAATTTTTCTATATCTAAAATTGTTTGGTATTAACTTCAATCTAAAAAGAACTTCTAACCCTATGCAAAATAATGTTCCAATAACTATTGCCATATTTGTTTTTTCTATAAACTCTATATCTAAAACATATGCTACTGTATATATTAAGCCTAGAATAATAGGAATCAATGGAATTATAATTTTCTTTTTATCTTTTTCTGCCATACTAACTTTTACAAGATTTTTTACTGCCATTATTAGTAATAAAAAAATCCATATACAAACTAAATAATATCCCCATTTATGTATATAATCGTTATTTTCATTTAATATTTTAAATACTAATTGGTGGCTATCGTTTGTTATTACTAACAAAAACAGAATAATTGATATTACTATTGCTATTATTCTTTTTTTGTTATTGTCTTTTCTTAATAAATATTCGCTACAATTATAATAAAATGTAGGTATAAATATCAATGGAAGATAAAATAAATACCACATATAATGATTTATACTTCCTGTTGTATAATGTTTAAATACTTTTATTATCATCCAAAATATGAGGCATATTCCTATTGAAAAAGTATATTTTTTGAGTGTTTTGTCAAATACTCTTAATATTAATGTTGCAATCCATATTGTAAATATTACTAGGAATATTGCTGATTGTTGAGCGTGATTCATATTTATTTTCCCCTTTCACTTTTGCTTTTTCATTTTATTGTAATTGATTATTTATCATATTTTATCACGAAAATAAAAAAAGGATAAATATATACAAGATTTCTGTATTAAAACTATTCAAGCGACATCTGTATGTACTCATTCGTTCGCACCAAAAAGAGCTCGCTCGTGGGCTAAAAAAAATAATTTTTCTTCTTTTATTCTTCAATACCTTTTTATAAATTATATCCTTATTTTTCTTTACATTGCCTTATTTATCTTTGGATATAAATTTATGCTAAAGTTTGTTGGATCTGAATTTTTCTTTATTGCTTTTTCTGTTTTCAAATATGTAACTTGTGTTATTAGAATTTTTAATAATTTGTTTTTATCCTCTGCTGTTGGCAATAAATCATATATATCTAACAAATTGTCTACTTTGGGAACTAATAATACTTTTTCCTTATTAACTACTTTTTCTTGTTCCAGTTTTAATTTGTACTCCTCTATTGCATTATTTAGTTTAGCAACATTTTGTGATACTGATTCACTTCTCGCTTTGAACATTTCCTTTGTGTAAGTACCATCTTCCAAAAAATTAAAAATGCTTAATAATTTATCATTTTCCTTTTCAACCTCTGTTTCAAGTGACATTATAGTATCTTCTATAGATTCAATTTTACTGTGATTTATTTTTTCTATATGCTCTTTATAATCAAATCTATATTGTTCCAACCATTTTCTTAATCCCTCAATGACTTTTTCTTCTACATAATGCAACTTTGAGCTTACATTATCGCATTTAGTATTTTCACAAAATAATGTGGGTTCTTTGCTTTTAGAAGTATATGGTCTCCTTTTCATTTTCCTGCCACATTTAGCACAATATATAAGCCCACATAATGAATTTTGTACTGTATTAACTCGTGGTATAGGTGGCTTATTTAAACTTCTTTTTGCCTCTACAATTTTCCAAGTTTTATCATCAACAATAGCTTTGTGCAATCCATCCTTTATTATATAATTATTACTTCTTGGTCTTGTTTTTATAAGTTTTTCATTTTTATATATTCTTACTTCTTTTCTTGCATTCCATTTTACTTTTCCTATATATACTGGATTTGCTAAAATATCTTTTACACTTGCTACAGTCCACTCATCACTTTTTCTAGGTTTTAAACCCATTTTATTGATTCTTCTGACAACTTCTTGTAATGATAAATCTTCATAAGCATATAAGTCATAAATTACTTTTACAGTATTAGCTTCTGAATTTTTTCTTAATGTATAACCTTTATCACCTTTTATTTTTACTCTTTCATAGCCATATGGTGCAACACTCCCTACATATTTTCCCTCGTTAACAGATGAAACCCTTCCTCTTTGTAATCTTCTATTAATAGTTTTATATTCTCTTCTAGACATAAATAAACCAAACTCAAAATATTCTTCATCAAATTCATCATTTGGATCATATGTTTTCATTGGTGTTATTATTTTTGTATTAGAAATTTTAAATGCTTTTGCAACTGTTCCTTGGTCTTCTGTATCTCCACGAGCTAGTCTTTCAACTTCTACAACAAGTATTCCTTTCCATATACTTTTTTTAACATCAGCTAGCAACTTTTGGACTTCTGGTCTAGCTTCTATTGTTTCTCCACTTACTATCTCTCTATATATTTTGCCTATTTTTATACCTTTTTGCTTTGCTAAGTCTAATAATATTTTTTCATGTCTTACAAGTGTTTCTCCTTCTCCTTTTGCTTCTGCTTCCATATCTGTTCTTGATTTTCTTAAATATATAGCATATTCTCCTAAAACATTAATAAATTTTTCATTTGAATAACTATTATATAATTCTTCCAAAACTTCTCCCTTCTCTTGTTAATTTCATATTACTTGTAAATTTAGCTTAGGTTTAATTAAATTACAAATCAATTTAGGCATATTTTGAAATTTTTTTAATAATAAAACTTATTAGTGTATTTACTAATTCTTTATTATTTTCTTTTGTTACAATATCTCTATCGTCAACCCTTATTGTTGTAGCATCACTCTTAAATTCTTCAATAATCATAATAGATATA
>URBY01000066.1 GCA_900546245.1 uncultured Mycoplasmatota bacterium
AACATCAAGAGAAACTGACACAGTTTGTACACAAAATTGACATATTCATACACTTATCCGATTTTTTACGACGGCGTTTGTATAAAATGCAGATTTTTAAACTTTTCCTTGCTTTTATTTGTATTATAAAGTAAAATAGAGGTGTTGTAAAAAAATAAGTGTGGTGAAAAATATGTTACAAGTAAATAATTTAAGTTTAAAATTTAATACAAGAGTATTATTTGAAAATGTTAATTTAAAATTTGAAAAAGGAAACTGTTATGGTGTAATAGGCGCAAATGGTGCGGGTAAATCTACATTCTTAAAAGTACTTAGTGGAGAAATAGAGTCAACAACAGGTTCTATTGTTATGTCTAAAGGTGAAAGAATGTCAGTATTAAAACAAGATCATAATGCTTATGATGAATATAAAGTACTTGATACAGTAATAATGGGTAATACAAAACTTTATAGTATAATGAAAGAAAAAGATGCATTATATTCAAAAGAAGATTTTACAGAATCTGATGGCATAAAAGCAGGTGAGTTAGAAGCAGAATTTGCGGATCTTAATGGATGGAATGCTGAAAGTGATGCCGCTATACTTTTAAGTGGACTTGGAATAGATGTTAGTTATCATGAAAAATTAATGAAAGATTTAAGTGGTGCAGAAAAAGTAAAAGTGTTACTAGCATCTGCTCTTTTTGGAGATCCTGATATACTAATACTTGATGAACCAACAAATTATCTTGATATAGAAGCAAAAGTATGGCTTGAAGAATTTTTACTTAACTTTGATAATACAGTAATAGTAGTATCACATGATAGACACTTCTTAAATAAAGTATGTACACATATGCTTGATATAGATTATGGTAAGATTACATTATTTATTGGTAACTATGACTTTTGGTATGAATCAAGTCAGTTAATATTAAAACAAATGAAAGATTCAAATAAAAAGAAAGAAGAAAAAATAAAGGAATTAAAGGACTTTATCGCAAGATTCTCTGCAAATGCGTCAAAAAGTAAACAAGCAACAAGTAGAAAAAAATCATTGGAAAAAATTGAACTTGAAGAAATGAAAGCATCTTCTAGAAGATATCCATATATAAATTTTGAAGTAGAAAGACCTCTTGGGAAAGATGTACTTGAACTAAAAGGAATAAGCAAAACTATTGATGGAGAAGTAGTACTTAAAAATATGAACTTAACTATTAATACAAATGATAAAGTAGGTTTTGTTGGAACTAATGAACTTGCAATAACAACACTTTTCAAAATAATAACAGGTGAATTAGAACCAGATTCTGGTGAAGTAAAATGGGGAACAACAGTAAAATATGATTATTTTCCTAAAAATCATGATAAGTTCTTTGATAATAATTATGATTTAATTGATTGGTTAAGACAATATTCAAAAGAACAAGAAGAACCATTTATTAGAGGATTCTTAGGTAGAATGTTATTTTCTGGTGATGAAGCACTAAAGAAAGTAAAAGTATTATCAGGTGGAGAAAAGGTAAGATGTATGATGAGTAAACTTATGCTTAGTGGAGCAAATGTTCTTGTTATGGATGATCCAACTAACCATTTAGATATTGAGTCAATAACATCACTTAATAAAGGTATGGAAAACTTTAAGGGATCACTTTTATTCTCATCGCATGACCATGAACTTTTATCTACAGTTGCAAATAGAATTATAGAATTTAAAGAAGATGGAAAATATATTGATAAAATGATGAATTATGATGAATATTTAGAATCCGTTAAGTAGGTGAATTATGGAAAGAGACAACTTATTTAACCTTTACGTAGAAGCATATTTTGGAGTAAGAGAAATGGATGAATATGATTTAAAAGAATATGTTCTTAAAGATATAGAGAATTATATAAAAGATTTTGTATATACAAATGATATAGACATAAATTATGCCAAAGAAAATGCTGAAAGAATAAAAGATGAAGTAAATATAAAAACTAAATTACAATCTAGTTTAATACTCTTAAATAAAATGAATGCACCAGAAGAACTTATATTACTTGTTAGAAAAAAGGTAAAAGAATTAGATGATTAAAAAAGAAAATTAAATTTTTCTTTTTTTGTATATTGACTAAAAGATTTTAATAATATATTATATTAAGTTAAGAGGTGGAAATATATGAAAATAGAAATGATGGAACTTTTATCAGATAAGATAGATGATATAGATTTATTAAAAAATGTTATAGAAGCTTTAGATAATATGTCGTCGGATGATAGAATGAAAATCTTTAATGAATTAAAAAAATGTGACTATAATAAAAGTGCATGTGATATAGCTATAAATGATGATGTGTTAGAAGAAAGAAACGTAGAAGAGCAAATAAAATTAATGGAAGCATTAAGAAAATGTGAATATAATGTAAATGCATATGATATAGCTAGAGATGAAGATATATTAAGGGAAAGAACAATAGAAGAGCAACTAAAATTAATGGAAGCATTAAAAAACTGTGAATATAATGCAGATGCACGTGCTATAGCCACAAATATAGATATATTAAATACAAGAACAGCAGAAGAACAAATAAAATTAATGAAAGCATTAAAAAACTGTGAATATAATGTAAATGCATGTGCTATAGCTAGAGATGAAGATATATTAAGTGAAAGAACAATAGAAGAGCAAATAAAATTAATGGAAGCATTAAGAAAATGTGAATATAATGTAAA
>URBY01000067.1 GCA_900546245.1 uncultured Mycoplasmatota bacterium
GGAGTTCAGACGTGTGCTCTTCCGATCTTATAATCTTATTGTCCTTTGATTAAGGATACAAATTTGAGTGCCTCAGTAGCTCAGTTGGATAGAGCAACGCCCTTCTAAGGCGGCGGTCAGGGGTTCGAATCCCTTCTGGGGCACCATAATTGGATAATAAGAAATCAGTCAGTAATGATTGATTTTTTCTTTTTCTGACCGCAATAATTTTAAAATTATATTTAAAGTAGAATGAAATGTTGTTAAAAAATAAGATTATATAGTATAATTTATTAGGTGGTTTTTATGAAAAATGTAACAATTTTTGGTGGTGGAACTGGTATGTCCACACTTTTAAAAGGATTAAAAGAGTTTCCTATTAATATAACAAGTGTAGTTTCTGTTTGTGATGATGGTAAAAGTACAGGTAAACTTAGAAAAGAATTTAATATACCTGCAATGGGGGATATTAGAAGAGTTATGATATCTTTATCTGAAACTGAACCTCTTATGGAAAAACTTTTAAATTATAGATTTAGTAGTAATAGTGAACTTAATGAACATACAGTAGGTAATTTACTTTTAACCGCAGGAACACAAATTACAGGTAATTTATCTGATGGTATTAGATCTATAAGCAAAGTATTAAATTTAAAAGGAAAAGTAATTCCATTTTCTGAAGATAATATTGTTTTGTCTGCTACTATGGAAGATGGTAGCGTTATTAATGGAGAGCACAATATTACAGGGTCTCCTCTAAAAATAAAAAAAGTATATTATAAGGAAGAACCTAAAATATGTGAAGAAGTATTAGATGCAATTAAATCATCTGATTTAATAATACTAAGTATGGGAAGTTTATATACAAGTATTATACCTAATTTACTTAGTAAAAAAATAAGAAAAGGTTTAGATAGTACAAAAGCAAAAATAATGTATGTTTGTAATATGGTTACGCAGCCTGGTGAAACAGATGATTATAAGGTAAGTGATCACATAAATACTATAAATTCTTATTTAGGTAAGCATAAGATTGATATTGTAGTTGCAAATACTGGTGTAATAGATCAAAAAATAGCTGATAAATATTCAAGCTTAGAACAAAAAGATCCTGTAATTTATGATGAAAATAATATTAATTGTAAAAAGATATTAAATAATTATGTTTCAATAGATGAAGATGTAATAAGACATAATGTAATAAAATTATCTTTAGATATATATTCATATTTAATTGATGAAGGTATTAGTAAATATTGACTTAACACCCTTTAAAATGGTATTATTTAGAAGGTGGTAAAAATGAATAAAAAAGATGTTTTTAAAAAAGAATATACATATATTGCAAATGATAGATATAGAGAAAATGCAGAAAAACTAGTGGAATTATTACCTGATTATTTTTTTAAAGTTGCAGCTTCTTCAACAGGTAAATATCATCCATTATTTTCTTTAGGTGATGGGGGCCTTGTAAGACATACTAAAGCTGCTATTAGAATAGCAAAAGAACTTCTAGATAATAATAGTATTGGGCATAAATTTACTAGTGATGAAAAGGATTTACTTATAATTTCAATAATGGTTCATGATGGTCTTAAACATGGAAGGGTTGAAGAAAAATATACTAGATTTGATCATCCTATTCTTATAGGGGAATATATAAAAGAAAATAAAGATAAATTAACTCTTACTGATGAAGAAATAGATTTTATAGTGAGAGTAACCGCATCACATATGGGAGAATGGAATACAAATTCATATAGTAATGTTGTTTTACCACTTCCTAAAGATAAATTTCAAAGATTTGTTCATATGTGTGATTTTTTGTCGAGTAGAAAATTTTTAGATGTAAAATTTGAAAATGATGATATAATAGAATAAAAGGGTGAAATAATGAAGATAAATAAAAAATATATAATAATTTTTGGATTAGTAGTATTTGCATTTTTAATTTTTTTATTTCTTATACTTAAAAGTAATAAGCCTGAAGAAATAATAGAATTAAAAAATGTAACTTTTACTACATCAGATAATAGAGTAACAATTACAGCAAAAGAAGACTTTAAAAAGAAAGATGTAAGTAATTATGATTTGTATTTAACTAAAAATGATAAACAAATAGTAGGTTTATTTACATATAATTTAAATGAATATGAAGAAAAAAATAGTAAAGAAATTCTGGATAAACAAATAGAATATTTTACAAGTACAAGAAAAGATTTCAAACTTTTCAAAAAAGAAAAAATAATAGATTTAGATGATAAAAAAATTACTAAAGTAGAATATTCTGGAACAAATACAGATTCATCAGATTGTGTTTATATATTTGCAGTTATTGATTTTAAATCTGATCCTAATTATGTTGTATACTCAAATGAAGTAATATTACATAAAGATTATGAAAGTAATATAAGTGAAATGCTTGATATATTAAAAAATGCTAAATTAAATTAGTGAAATCTCATTTTATGGGATTTTTTTCTTTTACCAACAGGAATAAAATCTCTTGACAAAATGCTTTCGGGGGGGGGTATACTTAATATGATAGGTATATAATGGAGGTAAATAAAGATGAA
>URBY01000068.1 GCA_900546245.1 uncultured Mycoplasmatota bacterium
ATGCAATATTCTACCTGTATATATTATTTCTTTTTCTCTATTTTCTTTATTGTTTCCATATATTTGTATACATCTTTGTATTCTTTCTTGAAATCGTTTTTCCAGATTTTCTTCATAATTTTGTATTAGTTCTTTAGATAATATCTCTAAATCCTCTACCGGACTATCAGCCTTTATTCTGATAGTCAATCCTTTTAATATGGCTATTTCTTTTTTATTTAAATTAATTATATCTTCAACTATAAAAAATATATCTTTTCCATAAGATATACGCCCTACTATATCACCTTTTTTTATTTTTCGCATACTATTCACTCCATAAATACTTTACTTTGTAATATAATATGTCGAATTTTGTAATCTGTGCTAGTAATAAAATGGGGTCCCTAATTGTGCTAATTGACTAATATTATTGTTATATGCTATTATATTCATTATAGGAGGTTTTTTAATGGAGAATGTTATTTTAAATTGCCAAAATTTATATAAACATTTTGGTAAAAAGGAGATTTTAAAGGGGATTTCTTTTGAAATTTGTTCTGGAGATATTCTTGGTTTTATTGGTCCTAATGGTTCTGGTAAAACTACTACTATTAAATTAATTTTGGGATTGCAAAGTATTGATAATGGCTCTGTAGAAATTAACGGATTTAATGTTGTAAAAAATTTTGAAAAGGCTATTGAAAAGGTTGGAGCTATTGTTGAAAATCCGGATTTATATATGTATCTTTCTGGATATGATAATCTAAAATTGGTTGCCAATTTATATAAAGGAATTGATTCTAAACGTATAGATGAAGTAATAAAATTAGTAGGTTTGGAAAATAGAATTAATGATAAAGTTTCTAAATATTCACTTGGCATGAGGCAAAGGTTAGGTCTAGCTCAAGCTATTCTTCATAAACCTAATTTACTAATTTTAGATGAACCTACTAATGGTTTAGACCCTGAAGGTATCAAAGATTTAAGAGAGCTTTTAGTCAAACTTGCTACTACAGAACATATGGGCATTTTAATTTCTAGCCATAATTTGGCAGAACTTGAGAGTTTTTGTACTAAAGTATGTATTATTAAGAATGGCGTAATTATTGAAAGCAGTGAGATTGACGTTGTTAAAAGCAAATGTTCTGATAGTTATTATATTTTCGATGTTGATGATAGTAAAAAAGCGCAACAATTACTGGGCGAAAATGCTTTGCTTATTAATCAAAACGAGGTAAAAGTATTGGTAGAAAGAAACAATGTACCAAATTTAGTTAAAAAAATAGTTGATAATAATATTAAAATTTATTCTGTCAAAAAAGATAATATTTCTTTAGAAGATGCATTTTTGAAAAAGACTGGGGGTAATGTAATTGATTAATCTAATAAAAAATGAATTTATAAAATTAATGAAAAAGAAAAGCACATATATTTTTTTAATTATTACTTTTTTGTTTATAATTTTAACTAATATTTTATATAAGCATTTCTATAATGGTATTAGTTATTCTGGGTATTATAAAGACGATGCTGAATTTTATTCTACAGTTCTGAGACAATTAGACCCTAACAATTCTGAACAAGTAGAAGAATATGTTGAAATTAAAACTCAACTGGACGTTATAAATTTAATATCAAAATATGGATTTGACTCATGGCAAGCAAATATAATCCCCGGCCAAGTTAGTAGTATTATAGGACTTATAAATCGTTATACATATATTGAAAAAGACGAATTTGCACTTACTGATGCAAAGAAGAAATACGATACATTTATAAATGCCTTAGATTCTGACAATTGGAGGTATTTTGCAGAACTTGAACTTGAAGAAGTAAACTTACTTTTAAGTGAAAAACAACAATTTTCTATTGATAATAATTTGAATTCTGAAGGTTCTACTTATGATTTTAAAATATATGAAATTAATAAACAGATTCTTGAGTGGAGATTAGAAAAAGACATATCATATGCTAATACTTTTTTAAATACTGCATTACAAAACTATTCACGTTCTTCACGAAATATAATTTATTATGAAGCAGAAAGCAATCATTCATACTCTGATAAATTGGATTATTATGACAGTTTAAAAGAAGCAAATATTAATAAATATTATATTGAAAATAATATAAGAAATATAAAGGATTATGATAATAGATATATTTTAGTTAATTTACTAAATGAATATGAATTGTTTATTTTAATATTTATAATAATGATATCTGGTTCTATTGTAAGTGATGAGTTTAACAAGGGAACAATAA
>URBY01000069.1 GCA_900546245.1 uncultured Mycoplasmatota bacterium
TTGAGACATTTTCAAAAGTTAACACTTAAGACATTATCATAAATTAATCATATATTTGACAGTAATAAGCAAAATAAAATTGACTAAAAATTTTGAGGATGCTATACTTAAATAATAAGGTGGGATTCTAATGAAACAAAAGCAAATAAAAAGAAAATTAGTTTTAGTTACATTAGTATTTCTTGGTGTAGGGGGAATACTATTTAAAAGTATATTTACAACTTCTATGCAAATTTATGAGAAACAAAAGGAAAAGAAAAACTTTACAACAAAGTTAGAAAAATTAAAAGATAAAGAAGATGAACTTAATAATACAGTTACTAAACTTCAAGATCCAGATTATGTAGCGAGATATGCAAGAGAAAAATATTTATATTCAAAAGATGGTGAAATAATTATAAGAATACCTGAGTAATGGTATTTTTATTTTGCTTTTTTTCAAAAATATGTTATTATATGGCTATATGCGAGGGATAAAAGTGAATATAGAAAGTACAAATAGTTTGGTTTTAGCTTATTTAGGAGATAGTGTATATGAGCTTTTAATAAGAGAATACTTTATTAAACAAAATATTAGTAAAGTAAATACTCTTCAAAGCAAGGTGACAAAATATGTATCTGCTAAAGGACAAGCCAAAATAATTAATTATTTAATTGACAATGAATATTTGAATGAAGATGAACTTATAGAAGTAAAAAGAGGAAGAAATGCAAAAGTGTATTCTCATCCAAAAAATACCGATATAATAACTTATAAATGGGCAACTGCTTTTGAGTGTTTATTTGGATATTTATATTTAAAGGAAGATAAAACAAGAATAGATGAGTTAATAAAAATAATAATAGGAGAAGAGATATGTTAGTATTTGGTAAGAACGTAGCAACTGAAGTTATAAACAGTAAAACAAAAATTAAAAAAGTTTTTGTAACAAAGAATTTTGATAATAAATACATTTTAGACTATTTAAGAAACAATAATATTAAAATTATTAATATGGATAAAAGAGAAATGGACGAAAAATATGGTAAAGGGGCACAAGGTATAGTACTTGATATTGAAGACTATGAATACCATGAATTAAATGAAGTATTTGATAGTAACTTTGTTGTTATTTTAGACCATTTAGAAGATCCTCATAATTTTGGAGCAATTATAAGAACTTCTGAAGCAGCAGGTGTTGATTACATAATTATTCCAAAAAATAGAAGTGTTGAAGTTAATTCTACAGTTATGAAAGTTAGTGCAGGTGCATTAAACAATATTAAAATAGTAGAAGTTAACAATTTAGTTTCTGCAATGGAAAAATTAAAAGATAATGGTTTTTGGATATATGCAACAGACATGGATGGAGAAGAATATACAAAAGTAGAATATGCTGAAAAAACTGCATTAGTAATTGGTGCTGAGGGAACAGGAGTAAGTAAAAGAGTTGGAGATAATAGTGATTTTATAATAAGTATTCCAATGTTTGGAAAAATAAATAGTTTAAATGCATCAGTAGCCGCAGGTATTGCAATATATGAGGTTGTAAGACAAAGAAAGCAGGGATAATATGTATAATGATGAAAATGATTATGAATTATTATATTTAATTTCTGAATCAAATGAAGAAGCGAAAGAAGTATTTTTTGAAAAATATAAACCAACAGTACAGAGTTATGTACTTAAATATTATCCTTTCATAAAGAATAAAGGATATGAAATGAATGATTTATATCAAGAGGGTATGCTTGGATTAAATAGAGCAATACATGACTTTAAAGAACAAAAGAATGTCCAATTTAATACATTCGCAGCTATTTGTATTGAAAGACAAATACTATCTTTTATAAGGAATGTATCAAGAGATAAACATAGAGTATTAAATGAATCTATATCAATTGATTCAGCAATAGATGGTTCTGGTAGAACTTTTGTTGAACTTTTCCCTGATGGAGATATTGCAAATCCAGAAAATTCCTTTATTAATATAGAAGAAGCAGAATCAATTTTAAAAGAAATTAAAACTGTACTTACTGATAAAGAATATGAAGTTTATACTTTAAGAGCAAAAGGATTTACTTATCAAGAAATAGCAAGTCTTTTAAATACAACTACAAAATCAGTAGATGGTGCGCTTAGTAGGATAAAAACTAAGATAAATAATATAAAAAGGTGTGAATAATTAGTAAAAATGTCATGTTTTTTAACATCAAATAATTAGTGAAAAT